>DATGUI010000093.1:0-2166 GCA_035301405.1 Burkholderiaceae bacterium | reverse complement strand
GGATCGCCACCGCTGCCGATGTGCCAGTCATAGAAGACGACATCTACGGATTGTTCAGCAAGGACGAGGCCGTCCCCCTTAGTGTTACTCACCCTGACAACACCATTTTGGTCACCAGTCTGTCCAAGACAGTTGCGGCCGGGATACGCGTCGGCTATATCGTCGCCGATGCCGCCCTGTTGCCACGGCTGCGCGACGAAATGTTCACACTGGGCTGGACCGCGCCTTCCTTGCAGATGGCGTTTGCAACACGATTGATCGAATCAGGGCGAGCGCTGCAGTGCCTTGAGCGCCATACGGCCGAGGCCATCCGGCGTATTGACATGGCGCACCGGATTCTTGGTAAAGCCCTGCACCCTGTCGACAAGGTGCCCTCTTACCACGTGTGGGTAGAAACCGGCGCCACCCGGCCGGGGGACCTCAGCGCTGAACTCTATCGACAAGGGATACTGGTTTCACCGGCGTCGCACTTTGTCATCGGCGAGGGCCCTGCGCCTCATGCCCTGCGCCTCAGTCTGGGTCAAGCGCCCGATGCGCAAACATTGCAATTGCCATTGGAGTTGATCGCTCACCGTCTGACCGACAACGTCACGTCCATGCTGGGATCCATCGTCTGATTGTACGGGTGACAGAAAGTCACGCGCAAAGCAATGGCCAGCACCAGAATCTGCCCCACAATGGCGTCACCCGCTTCGTGAGCGAACTACGCAACGATTCATGAGTCACTAGCCACAGAAAACGATATCACCCAAATGTGTGCAGGGCACTCATGGCTTTCCCGGATATTGGATAATCTCGGAAAGTTGCACAATAAGGTTCAAATAATATATAGGCAGACAATCACTCTACGGTCGTCTAGAGAACCTGCCCGTCCAGGCTCATAATCACATCGGAGACAACATGATCACATCCCGCCCCACCCAATGCATCAGGTTACTGATCGGCGCCGTATGCTTGTCCACATCCCTCTACGCCGCCGCAGACCAGCCGCAGTATGGTGGCACCTTGCTGATGGGCGCTAACCAGGCACCTCGACATCTGAATGGTGCCGTCCAGTCCGGTTCGGCCACTGCCATGCCCAGCTCACAGTTATTTGCCAGCCTGCTGCGCTACGACGACGAATGGAATCCCCAGCCCTATCTGGCCGAGTCATGGGAATGGTCCGAAGACAAACTATCGTTTACGGCTAATCTGCGCAAGAACGCAGTGTTTCACGACGGCAAGCCCATCACCTCGGAAGACGTTGCCTTCTCTATTGAGACCATCAAAAAGAACCACCCTTTCAAAACCATGTTTGATGCGGTGGACCGGGTGGACACGCCCGATGAGCACACGGCTGTCTTCCGTTTGAAAGAACCGCATCCCGCGCTGATGATTGCGCTTTCACCGGCACTCTCCCCCATACTGCCCAAGCACGTTTATGGAGATGGCCAGGACGTCTCCAGCCATCCTGCCAACAGCAAAGACGTGGTGGGCTCGGGACCGTTCAAGCTGGTGCGCTTTGTACCCGGCAAGGAAATCGTTCTCGAACGTTTTGATGACTAGTTCATTGAAGACAAGCCTTACCTTGATCGCATTGTCATGCAGATCAATGAAGACGAAATGACGCTCGCCCTGGCGCTGGATCGTGGTGACCTGGACTTGCTGCCCTTTACGGGTGACCCAACCACCCTGAGACAAGCCGGAGAAAACGACGACATCCGCATCATTGACCGGGGCTACGAAGGCGTGGGTGCCGAAGCCTGGCTGGGCATCAACACAGCCAAAGAGCCGTTCGATGACAAGCGCGTGCGCAAAGCCATTGCCCACTCGCTTGACAGCGAATTTATCGTCAAGGCACTGCTGTTTGGTTATTCCGAGTCCATAGACAGCCCCATCATTCCATCCAGCCCATTCTATGCCGCTGATGCAGTCCACCAGTACGAGCATGACCTGGACAAGGCAAACGCCCTGCTGGACGAAGCAGGCCTGGAACCCGGTTCCGATGGCGTCCGCTTCAAGATGACCATCTTGCATCAGCCCGGCGTTCCTGCGGCAATCAGCAAAAACATGGCTGAGTATGCTCGCGCACAACTGAAGAAGATTGGCATTGAAGCCAAATTGTCTGAATCTGCGGACTTCCCGGCTTGGGCATCCAAAGTGGCCAGCCACGACTTTGACATGATT
>DATGUI010000092.1:0-4899 GCA_035301405.1 Burkholderiaceae bacterium | reverse complement strand
CGGGTCTCCCCACACTGTGCGTATCATGGAAGGCCAGGGTCGCTTGATGACCAGATTGCCGCCCTTGCCACGCCCGACGTCGTTACCGGCATCGTCCATGATGCCCACACTGATGCCGGGCAATGGCAGTGTGCATGATCCGGGCTTGAGCGGGGTGGCACCCGGAAGCGGCGTAACGATGTGCGCGCCGGTTTCAGTCTGCCACCAGGTATCAATGACCGGACAGCGTTCGTTGCCCACGTTCTTGTGATACCACACCCAAGCCTCAGGGTTGATGGGTTCACCCACCGAACCCAGAATGCGCAGACTGGACAAGTCGTATTGGCCGGGATGGACGTTTTCATCACTTTCCGATGCCTTGATCAGCGACCGGATCGCTGTTGGGGCCGTGTAGAAAATGCTCACCTTGTGGCGTTCTATCATTTGCCAGAAGCGCCCGGCATCCGGAAAGGTAGGAACGCCTTCGAATACGACCTGTGTCGCGCCCGCAGCCATGGTGCCGTAGGTGACGTAGGAATGCCCGGTGACCCAGCCAACGTCAGCCGTGCACCAGAATATATCGGTGGGCTTGAGATCAAACACCCAGTCGCTGGTGACTTTGGTCCAGAGCAGGAAACCGGCACTGGCATGCTGCACGCCCTTGGGCTTGCCCGTAGAACCTGAGGTATACAGGATGAACAGGGGGTGCTCGGCCTCGACAGGCACCGGCTCGCACTCGGTGGACTGACCGGACTCGAGTTCGTGCAGCCAGAGATCACGCCCCTCGGTCCAGGGAATGTCTTCGTTGGTGCGCTGGTAAACAATCACTTTGGTAACGATATCACCGCCTTCATCGGCCAGAGCCTGGTCCACCGGCTCTTTCAGTGGAATCTTGCGGCCACCACGCATCTGGTAGTCGGCCGTGATCACCAGCGATGCGCCCACATCGACAATGCGGCTATGCAGGTTGCGGGAAGAGAACCCGCCAAACACCACCGAGTGGATGACGCCCAGCCGGGCGCAAGCCAGCATGGTGGCAACGACTTCGATCGACATGGGCATGTAGATGACGGCACGGTCACCCTTCTTGTAGCCCAGCGACCGGATGCCATTGGCAATGCGGCATACCCGGTCATGCAATTCCTGGAAGGTGATGTTGGTGACGGTGCCATCGTCGGCCTCGAAGATGATGGCCACCTTGTCGCCATTGCCGTTTCTGAGATGCACATCCAGGCAATTTTCAGCGACGTTGAGCTCGCCATCTTCGAACCAGGTATAGAATGGCGCCTTGTCTTCGTTCAGCACTTTGGTGAAAGGCTTGCGCCACACCAGGTTGTCGTTTGCCAATCTGCGCCAGAACCCGTCCGGGTCCTGTTCGGCCTCGTCATAAAGCTTCTGGTAGGCCGGCATGCCGGAGATACGGGCATGCTCGACCAGGTCTGTGGGAGGCTGAAACATCCGCTTTTCGACAAGAATGGAGTCAATAGTCGTTGACATGTGCTGTCCTCTTTTGCGGGTTTGTCATGAAATACCCGGATCAGGCGGCTGCCGCACCCAAATAGCGGCTCATCATCTCGGGTTGAGACTGAAGCTCCTGACCCGTTCCCTCGAAGACCATGTGCCCCGTGTTAATCAGATAACAGCGTGATGCCATCGACAAGGCCGCGGCAACGTTTTGCTCGACGATGACAATGGTGCGCCCCTGTTCGGCCAGCTGCTGGCACACGGCCATCAGATCACGAACAATCAGCGGAGCGAGGCCTTCGAATGGTTCATCAAGAAGAATCAGCCGGGCATCGCGAATCATGGCGCGGGCAATGGCGACCATTTGCTGTTCGCCACCTGACAGCGCCCGGCCCTTGTTGTTGCGGCGCTCATCCAGCCTGGGAAACGTGCGATAGATTTCAGCGTAATCCAGTGGCTTCTCGGCTGTCATGGCCGCCAGCTTGAGGTTTTCGTGGACGGTAATTCCGCCAAACACACGACGTTCTTCTGGAACCAGCTGCATACCCAGACGGGCAATGTCATGGGTAGGCAAGCTTTCAATCTGCCTGCCTGCAAACTGTATGGTGCCCGATTGTGGCTTCAAGGCACCGGATAACGTCTTCAGCAGTGTGGACTTTCCGGCACCGTTGCGCCCCAGCAAGGCGACCACCTCATGCTCCTTGATGTGCATGGACACATCAAAGAGGATATGAGAGTCGCCATAAAAGGTGTTGAGCCCCTGGGCTTCAAGCAGATTCATTCTTCCATTCCTCCGAGATAGGCATCCTGGACCTCTTTGCTGGCACGGATCTCGTCAGGGGTGCCCTCGGCCAGGAAGTTGCCGTCGTACAGGACGGTAATTTTGTCAGCAAGCTCAAACATGGCGTCCATGTCGTGCTCGACGATCAAGACCGTGCGGCCTTCACGCAGCTTCTTGAGCAACGCCACCGTGTGGACCCGCTCTTCGGGACTCATGCCGGCCAGCGGTTCGTCAAGCAGCAGTACGTTGGCACCCGTCGCCAGGGCCAGCCCGATTTCCACGCGGCGCTTTTCGCCATAGGAGAGCTCGTGGATGGGTGTATCGGCCCGGTGGGTCAGCTCGACCAGTGCCATGGCGGACTCGACCTGATCGTTATAGCTGCGGTCTCCCTGCAGGCTGGCCAGCGCATCAAAGCGGAACTGGCCACGCTTTTGCGCCAGCACCGACATCAGGATGTTTTGCCTGACGGTAAGCTCGTCGAACAACTCGTTGACCTGATAGCTCTTGCTCATGCCTTTCTGGCAGACTGCCGTCACGCCAATGCCGGTGATGTTGTCGCCGCGCAAAAAGACCTGGCCATGCGTGGGCTCGATCTCGCCTGCCAGCATTTTGAAAAACGTCGACTTGCCGGCACCGTTAGGGCCAATAAGACCGCGCAGCTCGCCCTCGGCAATGCTGACGGATACGCCCTTGACGGCCTTCAGCCCGCCATAATGCTTGGCAATGTTGTCGGCACGCAGAACCGGGGTGCCGGCGGAAACGGCAGCCGCTTCGCGCATGACAAGCGGTACGGTATCGACAGGCGATGGCTCCGCGCCGGCCGCAGCACCTTGCTGTGGCTGGGCACGCTTGCCCATGGCACGGGACACCCGCTGCGTCATGCGACGGGCGCGCCAAGCGAAGTATTCACCCACGATACCCCGGCGGAAAGCCACCACCAGCGACACAAAGACAATGCCCAGAATCAGCCGCCAGTAGGACCCGATGGCATCAACAAACTGCAGGACCTCGTAGAGATACAGCCAGATGGTGGCACCCACCAGTGGCCCCAGCAAAGTGCCGGCTCCACCCATGACAGTCTGGATGACAATCTCGGCCGACGTGTGCAGGTTGAACGCATCAGGCGGCATGTAACCCTGGAACAGGCCCAGCAGGCCGCCAGCCACCCCACCATAGGCTGCCGCAATGACAAAGACGGCCAGCTTGTAGGACCAGATGCGATGCCCCACGGCCATGGCGCGCGCCGGATTGCCCTTGATGGCAGTCAGTACCACACCGAAGGGCGACAGGGAGATGCGCCGGGCAATGATGAATCCAATGAAAAACATGCCCCCGAGGAACCAGTACATTGGCCAGCCGTCATCAATGACCATGCTCCAGAAGCCCAGGTCGATTTCGGGCATGGGAATGCCAGGAATGCCGTTTTCACCGCCAGTCCAGTCACGCAAGGGACCGAACTCCAGAAAGTAGATCATTTCGCCAAATGCCAGTGTGCTCATGGCGAAGTAAATGCCACTTCGTTGCAGCGTCAGGTAGCCGATGATGAGACCCAGTATGGAAGCCACCACCATGCCCAGGAACAAGGCGACCAGCATGTTGCTGACAACGTCGGTAGTAAGCAGATAAGCCGTGATGAAGCTGCCCGTACCGTAAAATGCTGCCTGCCCGAAAGACAACAGGCCGGTATAGCCGAACAGCAGGTCAAATCCGAGCCCGAACAGGCCCCATATCAGAATGCGGCCCAGCAATCCGGGCCCCATTCCCAGCAGGGGCCCAAGAACTGGCATGGCGCAAAGGATGACGCCCACCACGAATTCAAGACTGTACCGCTGCCTGACCCCCTGACGGCTGGTGGCAATACTGCCTGCCACGCCCGTCGGGGTCGCCTGGCCTACCGAAGCGTCCAGCGACGCGGCATCCGCCGGAATATTAGCTTGAGCCCTGCTCATGACCGTCCCTCCACGCCCATCAATCCTTGCGGCTTGAGTATTAGTATGAGTGCCATGGCGGCAAACAGCATGACATCGGAATAGACCGGATCAATCAGTGACGTCAGGCTGAGGATCTGCCCGGCAATCAGGCCCCCGAGAATGGCCCCCGGAAAGGACCCCACACCTCCCAGCACCACCACCACAAACGACTGGATCAGAACCCTGAAACCCATGTCGGGAACAATGGAGATGATGGGCGCATAAATGACCCCCGCGAAACCGGCTGCGGCGGCCCCCAGGCCAAAGACAATGAGAAAGGCCCGCTGAATGTTGAAACCCAGCAAGCGCGCCATGAGCTGATCTTCAATGCCCGCCCGGATGATGAGGCCCAGCCGGGTGCGATAAAGCAACACCCAGAACACCGCCAGGGCCGCAGCAGCAATCAGCAGGATTTCAATCCGGTAAAGTGGGTAAATGGTGAAACCCATGTTGACCACCCCCTCGCCCCAGGCGGGTACGGGCACGCGCTGGCCCACCCCACCGTAGATGCCGCGGATGATCTCGACCAGCACGATACTGATCCCGAAGGTCACCAGAATCTGGTCTTCGTGAGGTCGCTGGTAGAAACGCTTGATCAGCGTGCGTTCAAGGATGATGCCGACCAGCATGGATGCCGCGGCACCTCCCGCAATGGCCAGCACGAATGAACTGGTGACGCTGTAAATGGAAAAGCCGACGTAGGCG
>DATGUI010000091.1:0-4297 GCA_035301405.1 Burkholderiaceae bacterium | reverse complement strand
CCTTCAGGTTTCCGTCATGTCCCTTGTCGCCCGGTTATCCCGCTCTTGCCGTGTACTTGTCGCCCTGCCTCTGATCATTGGCATGGGTCTGGCCTGGTCACAGTCCGCAGAACCCTCTTCCGCCGACGCAGCCATCAATGGGCAAGTACCCATCGTGCAGGTTGAAGGCGTCAGCGAGTATCAGCTCGAAAACGGCCTGCGCGTGGTCCTGGCACCCGAACCCTCCAAGCCCAACATCACCGTCAACATGACGTATCTGGTTGGCGCCCGCCACGAGAATTATGGGCAAACCGGCATGGCGCATCTGCTTGAGCATCTGCTGTTTCGGGGTACGCCCTCCATGCCCGACGCCCTGGGAGAATTTTCACGGCGTGGCCTGGCGGCCAACGGCTCGACCAGCGCGGACCGCACCAACTACTATGCCAGCTTTGCGGCAGATGCCGACACACTCCAGTGGTATATCAACTGGCAGGCTGATGCCATGCGCAACGCCACCCTCAGCCAGGAGGACCTGGACGCCGAAATGACGGTAGTGCGCAATGAAATGGAGCGTGGCGAGAACAACCCGTTTCAGGTCCTGATGCAAAAGATGCAGGCCGCTGCCTATCAATGGCACAACTATGGCCTGTCGACCATCGGGGCGCGTTCAGACGTTGAAAACGTGGACATTTCACAGCTGCGGGCCTTTTACGATGAACACTACCAACCCGACAATGCCGTGCTGATTGTCACCGGCAGCTTTGACGAGACACAAACCCTGGACGTCATCCACCAGGCCTTCGACAACATTGAACGGCCCGAGCGCAAGCTGCCCCCCGAATGCACCGTGGAACCCGTCCAGGATGGCGAACGCCATGTCACCCTGAAACGCCGAGGCGGCAATCCGCTGGCTGCGGCCCTCTACCACATCCCCGCAGCGGCTGACCCTGACTACATCGCCCTGGATCTGGGCATTGACATCCTTGGCGACACGCCATCCGGCCTGCTGTACAAGGAGCTCGTCAGAACCGAGTTGGCCAACAGCGTGTTCGGTTTTGCTGCCAGCATGCATCAGCCCGGCTATGCATTGTTTGGCACACAACTTGATTCCGACAAGGATGCCAACGAGACCTTGCAGGCCCTGACCGACACGCTCGACAATCTCGCCGACACCCCCTTTACCGAGCAAGACCTTGATCGCGCACGCAATCAATGGCTGCTGGGGTGGGATCGCATATTTGCCAGCCCGGAACGCTTGGCCAGTGCGCTGTCGGAAGCCGCAGCCGAAGGTGATTGGCGACTGTTCTTCTGGTTCCGGGATCAGGTTGAGGCGGCTGACCTGGAGCAGGTGCAGTCTGCCGTTGAACGCTGGCTGGTGGCCGATAACCGGACAACCGGAGTTTATCTGCCTACAGAAAAACCGGTACGCGCACCGGCCACGCAGGCTGTAGATATTACCGCCATGCTCAAGGACTACACGGGCAAGGAAGCGGGGGCGGCGGTCGACGCGTTTGATCCCACTCCAGAAAACCTTGATGCGCACACCCAGCGTTCCATCCTGGCGCTGGACAACGGCCCCATCGAACTTGCCCTGCTTCCCAAGGCCACACGAGGTGAGCGCGTCGAAGCCGTATTGCGCATGCAGTTTGGTGACGCCGACAGCCTGCGCGGCCATCGCCTGGCCAGTCGTGCCACGGCGTCCTTGCTCACGCACGGCACCACCGACATGACACGCCAGGAAATCCGTGACCAGATTGACGCGTTGCGTGCCACGCTGAGCTTCAGCAGCCAGGCCGGTGCGGTCTCTGCCACGCTTTCCACCACGCGCGAGCATCTGCCGGACCTCGTAAGTCTGACGGTCCACCTCTTGCGCAATGCGAGCTTTCCGGAAGACGAGCTTGCGGAGTACAAGCGACGTTCCCGCGCCTCCATACACGATGCCCGGTCTGAGCCCCAGGCTTTGGCCTCACAGGCCCTGGCACGCCACGATAACCCCTGGCCTGCCAATGACATCCGCTACACACCGTCGTTTGACGAATCGCTTGATGCGCTCGCCAACCTGACACGCGACGATCTCCAGGCATTTCACGAGCAATTCTACGGTGCCGGCTACCTGTACTTCAGTGCAGTGGGTGCCTTTGAGCCCGAGAACATCGAAGCGGCACTGACAGAAAGTGTGGAAGGCTGGAAGGCAGCAGCACCCTATTCACGTGTCGATCATCCACACCACGACGTGGACGCGCAAGAATTCCAGATTGATACGCCGGACAAGGCCAACGCGTTTTACCTCTCGCGGCAACCCCTTGCCCGACAGGACACGGATCCGGACTTTGCTGCCTTGTACCTGGCTGATTACCTGCTTGGGGGTGCCGAGACCTCACGCTTGTGGAACCGCGTACGCAATCAGGAAGGCCTGTCCTACAACGTTCGCAGCAGCCTGGACATCTCCTCTTTCGAACCGTCGGGAAGCTGGACGATTTATGCGATTTTTGCACCGGAAAACACCCAGCGTCTTGTCAGCGTCATCGACGAAGAGGTAGCGCGTGTGCTTGAGGAAGGCTTTACCACCAAGGAAGTGGAAGAAGGCATCAACGCCCTGCTGAACTACCGGAAACTGGCCAGGACACGCGATGATGTCCTGGCACGGACCTGGGTGCATTATCTGCGTACGGATCGTACCTTTGCGTGGTCAGCCAGCATTGACGAAGAACTCGAGAACCTGACTGCCGAGGAGGTCAATCAGGCCTTCCGGCAAGCGCTGGACAGCACGCAGTTCAGTACAGCCATTGCCGCCGACAAGGAAAAGCAGGAAAGCGCTAACTGAAGAAGCTCTTGACGCGATCCTTCCAGGACTTGGCGATGGGCGAGTGTTTGTCGCCTCCCTGATCCAGGGAGGCCTCGAACTGCTGCAACAGTGCCTTCTGGTCGTCTGTCAGGCGCACCGGTGTTTCGATGACAACGTGGCAGTAGAGGTCGCCCGGATAGCTGGAGCGTACGCCGCGAATACCCTTGCCGCGCAAGCGGAAGATCTTGCCCGTCTGGGTGCCCTCGGGAATATTGATGGCCGCGCGTCCCATGAGGGTCGGCACCTCGACCTCTCCGCCCAGGGCAGCGGTGGTGAAAGGGATGGTGAGCTCGCAGCGCAGGTCTTCGCCTTCACGCGTGAAGATGCCATGAGGCTGGAGTCGTATCTCGACAAAAAGGTCGCCCGGGGGGCCCCCATTGACGCCGGGCTCGCCCTTGCCTGCCATGCGAATGCGCATGCCATCGTCAATACCGGCCGGAATGGTGACCTCCAGCGTCTTGCTGGTGCGGATGCGCCCGGCTCCATCACATGACGGGCACGGTTCCTTGATTTCTTCCCCGCTGCCACGACAGGTGGGGCAGGTTTGCTGGACACTGAAAAAACCCTGTTGAATCCGCACCACGCCTTGCCCATGACAGGTATGACAAGTGACCGGCTGGGTGCCCGGGCGGGCACCACTGCCATTGCAGGTATCACAATGATCCCAGCTCGGGACGCGGATTTCCGTATCAAAGCCATTGGCTGCCTGTTCGAGGCTGATGTCCAGCGTGTATTTCAGGTCCCCGCCCCGGTAGACTTGCGGACCCCCGCCACGGCCACCGCCCCCGCCAAAGATGTCGCCAAAAATATCGTTGAAGGCATCAGCAAAACCGGCGCCACCCATGCCGCCCATGCCACCCCCCATGCCGCCCGCGTTGGGGTCGACACCGGCGTGGCCAAAGCGATCATAGGCCGCCCGCTTGTTTTCGTCGGACAGAATTTCGTAGGCTTCCTTGGCTTCCTTGAACTTCTCTTCGGCTTCAGCGCTGTCTGGGTTGCGGTCCGGATGGTATTTCATTGCCAACCGGCGATAAGCCTTGCGCAGCTCATCGTTGGAGGCGTTCTTCTGGACCCCCAGAATCTCGTAGTAATCGCGTTTTGCCATAGTGTTGTGTGATCAGAATATTGTGTTGACTGCGCCCGTGCGCGAAACGACACAGCCCGATCCCGGAAAAAACCGGAAACCGGGCTGCTGAAAGGCGTGAAGATCAGCCTTGCTTGTCGTCGTCCTTGACTTCCTTGAACTCTGCGTCGACGACGTTGTCATCCTGGGGCTGCTCGGCAGCTCCGTCGGCAGCTTGCCCGGCTGCCGCCTGCTGAGCCTGCATGTCAGCGTACATTTGCTCGCCAAGTTTCTGCGCTGCGGAGGTCAGTTGCTCGACCTTGGCATCGATGGCGTCCTTGTCGCCATCTTGCAGGGTTTCTTCGAGCTCCTTGATGGCAGACTCGATGGCTTGCTTGTCGTCGTCAGTC
>DATGUI010000090.1:0-11814 GCA_035301405.1 Burkholderiaceae bacterium | reverse complement strand
CGTGTAGGTGATGATGCAGGCCAGCCCGGCCAGGGCGTGCGGGTCACGCATGCGCAGGGGGATACGTACAAACCCCGGTGTGGCATTGGCACGCGGCCAGTTCCATACCAGAATGCCAACTGCCACATTGGACTTGGCAATATCAATGGCCACATGCATGATCAGCCGTAGTGCCGTCAGCGGATGTTTGGGATAGGCACGCAGGGGCCGCAGCCAGCCGGCCAGCCAGGTAAGCACGACCCCCAGCACGGCGCCCAGCAAGATCATCAGCGGGTTGCGTGTGTTGGTCAACACCATCCAGGTCACCAACAGGAACCCCGGCAAGACCAGAATGCGTTTCAGTTTCTTCATGGTGTCTGTCCACTGCGGTCGGCGCGTCGGGGGTGCTGGTTGAGTACAGCCCCAATATACGAGCGCGGCCGCTTGAGATATTCAGCGGTGTCCTCCATGTAATGCATGACCGGGCCCGCCCACACTGTCAGCCCGATGCACACGGCAATCAGCAGCGCCACGGGGCCGGCCTCAATGACACGCAGCCGCGGGACAATGGCGTCTTCCGAACTCCAGAACAGGCGGATACCGGTACGGCACAGGGCAATCAGCCCGCATAGCCCCGAGCCCAGAATGCCAGCCATCAGCACCCAGGCATAGGTGGATGAGGCGTTGCTGCCCATCGACTTCAGCGCCGTCGACAAGATGGCAAATTTGGCCACAAAACCGGCCAGCGGCGGCAGGCCAATGATCAGCAGCGCGCAGGCAAAGAAGGCCATGCCCAGAAAGGCCATGGCAGCCGGAATGGCAATGCCCACCACGTCATCACTGTGATCGGGCGGTTCCGGGTCATCCAGATCAAAAATTTCTTGACTGGTCGCGAGCACATCGGCACCAAATGTCTGGGTGCGAGCCACCATTTCCAGCAGCAGGAAAAAGGCCCCCAGTGCCAGCACCGACACCACCATATAGTAAAGCGCCGGGCCGGTGAGCACACCGTCGGGCACGCCCAAGGTGGCCAGCAGCAGGCCTGATGACATGATGATGCCGTAGCCTGCCTGGCGTTCCACCTGGGTGGCGGCCAGCAGACCAATGGACGCAAAGATCAGCGTGGCCATGCCAATGGCAAACATCCAGCTGCCACTGAAGACCGCCGGCGCCCCCGTAGGCAGCAGCAGGGCACCAATGCGCACCAGCGCGTAAATACCCACTTTGGTCATGATGGCAAAAATGCCGGCTACCGGTGCACTGGCATTGGCGTAGGCGCCTGGCAGCCAGAAGTTCAGCGGCCAGGCAGCGGCCTTGATCAGGAACGCCAGGCCCAGGACGGACATGCCGGCTTCAAACAGTTGCCGGTCGGCGCTTGACAGGGTACCGGCCCGGGCAGCCAAGTCGGCCATGTTGAGTGTGCCCGTCAGGCCATAGATAATGGCGAGCGCGATCAGCAGCAGGAAGGAGGCCACCAGATTGACGGCAATATAGTGCAACCCGGAGGTGACGCGATCCCGGCCCGAGCCATGCAGCATCAGTCCGTAGGAGGCCACCAGCAGCACCTCGAAGAAGACGAACAGGTTGAACAAGTCGCCGGTCAGAAAGGCGCCATTCAGCCCCATCAGCTGGAACTGGAACAGAGCATGAAAATGCACCCCGATGCGATCCCATCGGGCCACGGCAAACAACCAGGCAGCCGGCCCCAGCACGGCCGTCAGCAACAGCATGATGACGGTCAGCCTGTCGATGACCGCAACAATGCCAAAGGGCGCCGGCCAGTCGCCCAGCAGGTAGACGCCCACGCTGTCTGACCAGGTGGTGGGGGTCTGGCCGGTGACCATGCCCAGCAGCGCCAGGGCGGTCCACAGCTGGGCAATCAGGGAAATGACCGCAATGGCCAGTCGTCCGGGACGTTGGGTATCGCGCAGCAACAGCATGCTGGCCCCCGCCACCAGGGGAATGGCTACAGGCAAAATGGGCAGATGTGTTTCCAGGCCGGTCACGAGTCGGGCTCCACACCGTCAACGTGGTCGGTCCCCGACAGACCACGGGCGGCCAGCAGGACAACCAGAAATAGCGCCAGGGTGGCAAAACCGATGACGATGGCCGTCAGTACCAGCGCCTGCGGCAGGGGATCGGCGTACTGACTGGCTTCTGCGGGCAAGTCAACGTCAATGACGGGGGGCATGCCCAGCCGGATGCGTCCCATGCCAAAAATGAACAGGTTGACGGCATAGGAGACCAGGGACAGCCCCATGATGATCTGAAACGTACGGGGTCGCAGCAACAGCCAGACGCCGGATCCGGCCAGTACGCCAATGGCCAGGGCAAGGATGATTTCCATCAGGCAGACTCCGATTGGACGGGGGGGATGGCGGCCGCCGCCGGCAAGCGGTAACGACGCAGGGATTGGTGGGCCAGCGCAACGAGCATGAGCACGGTGGCACCCACCACCAGCATGTACACCCCCAGGTCAAACAGCAATACCGTGGACAGATGCACGGTGCCCAGCGCGGGAATGACAAATTCGGCAGTCAGTGCCGACAGGAAGGGGCGCGCAGCCAGCCACACCAGCATGGCCGCCCCGCCAGCACTGAGCAGGCCCAGCGCCAGCCAGTATTGAGGATGAATGCGTGGCCGGGCTTCGACCCACGTCACGCCGCCCACAATGTACTGGATGATCAATGCCGTGGCGAAGATGAGCCCACCAATGAAGCCGCCGCCCGGCAGGTTATGCCCGCGCAGCAGAAAATAGATGGAGATCAGGGCGGCAATGGGCAGCAGCAGGCGCGACAGCACGGCCGGAACCTGCATGATGCCATCCGGAATCACTGCACTGGGATCCGGCTCGGCAAAGCGTCCGCCCAGCTTGTACGAGGTGACGATTGTCTGGCGGGTCTTGGGCAGCCCCATGGTTTCCACGGGTGGACGAAAGCGTCGCAGCAATGCGTACACCGACAGCGCCACCACGCCCAGGACGGTGATTTCGCCCAGGGTGTCAAAGGCCCGGAAATCCACCAGAATCACGTTGACCACGTTGGCGCCGCCACCCAGTGGCAGGGACTGATCTACGAAGAAGGAGGCTATGCCACCGGGATGCTCGCGCGTGAAGACGGCGAAGGCCAGGGCCGCCATGCCCAGGCCCGCCACGATGGCAACGATGAGGTCCCGGAAGCGGCGTGTCATGACATTGATCGAAGAAAGCAAGCGCGGCTCGTCTTCGCGCCGTCGTCGGGGCAGCCAGCGCAGGCCCAGCAGAATCAGCACCAGGGTGACGACTTCAACGGTGAGCTGGGTTAGCGCCAGGTCAGGGGCCGACAGCCACGCAAACGTGAGTACGGTGGCCAGGCCGGCGCCGCCGCTCAGCAGCAGGGCCTGGGGTCGGTGGTATTTGGCCAGCCACGCCACGCCCACGGCACAGGCACCGCCTGCCAGCCACAGCAGGGCAAAGGACGGCTGCACCGGCGTGGTCTGCGCCACGGCCAGCCATTGCCAGTCATTCAGTGGCAGGCTGACCAGCACAAAGGTGCTCAGGATCACCAGCAGCACCTGGACTTGCAAGCGGGTGGAAGACAGCGCGTTCAGCATGACACCGCTGACGCTGTCCAGGGCTTCCATCAGCCATTCAAACAGGCGCCGGCTGTCCAGACGGTACAACAGGGGTGTGCGCTGCCAGCGGGTATGGTAGTAACGGCCCAGCAGCCAGGCGATCAGTACCCCGCCGCCCATGGCCACCATGCTCATGACCAGGGGCAGGCTGAATCCATGCCAGATCCGCAAGTTGTAGTGCGGCGTGCTGTCAGTCAGAATGGCCTGGGTGGCATCCTGCAGAAACGGAGCCACGGTCAGGCTGGGCAGGATGCCCACCACCAGACAGCCCAGCACCAGTATCAGGCTGGGAATGAGCATGAGGCGCGGCGGCTCGTGCGGCTGCCTGGGCAAGTCATCGGCCGGCGGGCCAAAGAATACCTGGCTGATGAAGCGCACAGAATACGCCACGCTCAGCATGCTGCCCAGCACCGCCATGGCAGGCAAGGCATATTGCCAGCGACTGCTTCCGGCCACAAACACCGTTTCGGCAAAGAACATTTCCTTGGAAATGAAACCGTTGAGCAGCGGCACACCCGCCATGGAGGCGGCGGCCACAATGGCCAGCGTGGCAGTAATGGGCATGTGCCGGTACAGGCCCGACAGCTTGCTCATGTCGCGCGTGCCGCTTTCGTGATCCACAATGCCTGCCGCCATGAACAGTGACGCCTTGAACGTAGCATGGTTGATGATGTGAAACAGCGCGGCAATCAGCCCGATGGTGGTGTTGAGCCCCAGCAGTAGCGTAATCAATCCGAGGTGGCTGATAGTGGAGTAGGCCAGCAGCCCCTTCATGTCGAGCTGGAAGGTGGCGGCGTAAGCGCCTATCAGCAGGGAGATCAGGCCGGCACCGCCAATGATCCAGCCCCACTCGGGCGTACCGGCCAGCACCGGCCAGAAGCGCGCCAGCAAGAAGACGCCTGCCTTCACCATGGTGGCCGAATGCAGATAGGCCGACACCGGCGTGGGTGCCGCCATGGCGTTGGGCAGCCACACATGAAACGGGAATTGCGCGCTCTTGGTCAGTGCCCCCAGCGCTACCAGAATCAGTACCGGCCGGTACAGCGCGTGCTCCTTGATGACGGCTCCGGACTGCAATACCGTATCCAGCTCATAGCTGCCCACCACGTGGCCCAGGATGAGCATGCCGGCCAGCAGGCAAAGCCCCCCTGCGCCGGTAATGATCAGCGCCATGCGCGCGCCCCGGCGCGCATCCAGCCGATGATGCCAGTAGGCAATCAGCATGAAGGACGACAGGCTGGTCAGCTCCCAGAATATGGCCAGCTGAATGATGTTTCCCGACACCACCACGCCCAGCATGGACCCCATGAAGGCCAGCAGAAAAGAAAAGAAGCGGGGCACCGGGTCTTGCGGTGACATGTAATAGCGGGCATACAGCACGATCAGTACGCCCATGATGGCGACGATCTGGCTGAACAGCCAGGCATAGCCATCCAGCCGGATGCTGAGATTCACCCCCAGTGAAGGAAGCCAGGGCAGCGTGGCGGTAACAGTCTCCCCAGCGTGAATCGCTGGAAACTGGGCCGCTGACAGCAACACACAGGCCAGGGCAATGAGTCCGGCCAGCCACGCCTCCAGGTTTCTTGCGTTCGATGGCAGCAACGCTGCAAGAGCGCTACCGGCAAAGGGGAGGACAAGCAACAGGAACAAAGACATCAAAGGCAGGACGGAGTTTGAAGGCAGGACAGTGGCAGAGGATTGAAAAATACCAGACTAATAATACGATATGTTGCCTGTCACGGGTGAGCACGGGTAACACCTGTTTGGTGTCTGGCGCCATCAGCGCCACCGAATGTATGGTCTAATACCAGAGTTTTGTTGACGTGCGTCAAGGGTCAAAGGCTATTTTGACGCCACAATACGGGTTGTGCGATTTGGGAGCAGGCTGGTGGCTAGTTTTGTGGCAGGCCCGCAGGTGGGTACTGCGTTTTCCGATATAGAAATTCCAGAAGACCTGATACGCCGCTTTGATGCGTCTGGCCCGCGGTATACCTCGTACCCTACGGCAGACCGCTTTGACAACAGCTATGGTGCCAGCCAGTATGTCAGCCACCTGGCGCGCCGGGCTGTCGACACCACCGTGCCACCGCTGTCATTATATGTGCATCTGCCCTTTTGTCAGTCGCTTTGCTATTTTTGCGCCTGCAACAAGATCATCACGCAAGACACGTCCCGTTTCGATCAATATCTGGATTATGTAGAGCACGAGCTTGCCCTGCTTGACTCGCACTTGGGTTCGCATCGCAGCGTCAGCCAGCTGCATCTGGGGGGCGGCACGCCCACTTTTGGTTCGGACACCAGCCTTGAACGTCTCATGGCCCTGCTGCAACGGCATACTGAGCTTGCTCCTGATGCCGAGATCAGCGTGGAAATTGATCCGCGCACCATCAGCGACAGCCGTTTGCAAGCGCTGGGGCAAATGGGTTTCAACCGCACGAGTTTTGGGGTTCAGGACTTTGATCCGGATGTTCAGCAGGCCGTGAATCGCATCCAGCCGCTGGACATGGTCGAACAGGCCCTGACCAGCAGCCGTCGGCATGGTTTTGGTTCCATCAACATGGATCTCATCTACGGTCTGCCACGCCAGACGCTGTCAACTTTTTCCACCACGCTGGATCACGTGGTGCGCCTGCGGCCCGATCGCATTGCCCTGTACAACTACGCCCACCTGCCCCAGCGTTTCAAGGCCCAGCGCCTGATCAACGCAGAAGAACTGCCCACAGCTGATGAACGGCTGGATATCTTCCTGATGGCCCTGCACCGCTTGCTGGATGCGGGCTACGTCTACATCGGGCTGGACCATTTTGCCCTGCCGGACGACGAGCTCAGCCGCGCCGGACACGACGGCAGCCTGCACCGTAATTTTCAGGGCTATACCACACGGGCAGAATGTGATCTAATCGGCCTGGGCCTGTCTTCCATCGGCAAGGTTGGCCGAGCCTACACGCAATCGGCTCATTCGCTGCGCGATTACACCAACATGCTTGACCGCAACGAGCTCCCCGTCAATCGGGGCATTGAGCTGTCTGATGACGATGTGTTGCGTGGCGACCTCATTATGGCCATCATGTGCAGCATGGTTATTGACATCCCGGCAGTAGAACACTCATACAATATCAACTTCCGAGACTATTTCTCCAACGAATGGCAACGCCTGCAACCCCATGTCCAGGCCGGCCTGGTTCAGCTTGATGACACCCGGCTGGCGATCACGCCCAAGGGGCGCCTGTTTGTCCGCGCCATTGGCATGGTGTTTGACAACTGGCTCAGCCAGCCTACGGGTTCCACCTACTCACGCCTGATCTGACCGGCGCGCCACCACAGCGCCGGCCGGGCAGGCTGCGTCTGTGCCTGAGAGACGATTCATCCGGCAGCAGACGCCTTCAAGACAAGGATTCATTTTGCTTCAATCCGCTTTCAAAAACTTCGTACTCAAGGGGCGCTCCGTGCTGCCGGTGGTGCAGGGCGGCATGGGGGTGGGGATATCCGCCCATCGCCTGGCCGGCTCCGTCGCCTCTTTAGGTGCCATGGGCACGGTTTCCAGTGTGGACCAACGCCGTCACCACGGCGACCTCATGGAAAAAACCGGCAAGTCACGTGACAAGGATCTCATCAACGCTGCCAACCTGGTCGCCCTGGATCGCGAAATCAAACAGGCGCTGACCCTGTCAGAAGGCCGCGGCATGATCGCCGTCAACGTCATGCGGGCCCTGACTGAATATGCCCGCTCGGTTCGCCAGGCCTGCGAAAGCGGTGCCCACGCTGTTGTGGTGGGCGCCGGCTTGCCTCTGGACCTGCCCGACCTGACGGAAGACTTCCCCAAGGTGGCCCTCATCCCCGTGCTGTCCGACGTGCGCGGCATCAACCTGCTGCTGCGCAAATGGATGCGCAAAAACCGCCTGCCCGATGCCATTCTGCTTGAGAACCCCAAATTTGCAGCGGGTCACCTGGGCGTGGCGCGTGCCGAAGACATGGACAAGCCCCAGTACGAATCCCCCAATGTGGTGGAAGGCACGCTGGAGCTCTTCAAGAAACTGGATATCGAAAGCGAGAACATCCCGCTGATTGTCGCCGGCGGCATCCACACACACGAACAACTGCGCGACTTGCTGGGCATGGGTGCCAGCGCCGTCCAACTGGGCACGGCCTTTGCCGTCAGCCAGGAGGGCGACGCCCACCCCAACTTCAAGACCGTGCTGGCCAACGCCAAGCCCGAAGACTCGGTCACCCTCATGAGTACCGCCGGGTTGCCCATGCGTGCCGTGCGCACCCCCTGGGTAGAAAACTACATGGACAAGCTTGAAAAGCTCAAGCGCATTGCCAAGCCCAAGCCCTGCACGGCCGTTTTCGAGTGCCTGATCAAATGCGGCTGGCGCGACGGCATTGCCGAGTGGGGGCAGTTCTGCATTGATACCCAGCTGGCCTTTGCCCTGAAGGGTGACATCAAGCGTGGCCTGTTCTTCCGCAGCAGCGAACCCCTGCCGTTTGGCAACGCCATCCGCCCCGTGCGCGAATTGTTTGATTATCTGCTGACCGGTCAGCGGCCGGCAGCACTGGCGGCCTGACGGACGTCGCTCAGACAGGCCGCTGCGTCAAGGCCAGCACGGCACCACTTAACAAGATAAGTGCGGCCACTGCCAGCCCGGCAGATAAGCTGCCGCTGAGGTCGCTGATCCATCCGGCTGCCGCCGGCCCTACGCTTTGCCCGACGGCAAAGAGGGTGGTGGCCACCGCCAGGGCACTGCCCCACGCCGGGGCGGGCAGGTTGGCCTTGATGAAGCCCGTGACGGCGGATGGCACCATGAGCACACTGACGCCCACCAGCGCAGCTGACAGCCAGACGCCCGCTGTTGAGGGCAGCAGCAGGGGCAGGGCGGCGCCGGCTGCCAGTGTCGCCATGGTGATCGCCATGGGCAGGCCATCTGGCCGATCATTGAACAGCCAACGCCACACCAGCGGTGCCAGCATGCACATGGCGCCCAGCAAGGCCCACATGACGGAAGTGATGGCCGCCAGAGGCAATGCCGTGGTGCTGCCATGCTGGCGCACCCAGGCCACGCTGAAGGTCATGTAGACCAGATAGCCCAGGCCAAACAAGAAGTAGCCAATAAACGATGGAAGACAGGGGCGCAGCGGCCAGCTGACCCGGGTGTCTGGCGTGGTGGGTTCGATGCTGTAGCGTGTGGCGGCAATGGCCGCTGCAGAAATGGGTGTGCAGACCAGTGCCATCCCTGCCCAGGCCCAAGGCCAGGCTTGGGCGCCTGCCCACTCAAACAACCAGGGCAGCGTCAGGCCTGTAATCAGCATGCCACTGCCACCCCCGCCAAAATAGATGACCATGGCGCGAGCACCCAGCGTGCTGGCCAGCACCCCACCACAGATAAACGCCCAGGCTGACGCCACGCCCGTCAGGAACCGCAGCGTATTCAACAGCAGCAGATGCGACGTCAGTCCGCTGGCCAGCAGCGCTGCCGTGGTGACCAGCAGACCGGCCACCAGCAAACGACGATTGCCCAACCGGCCAACCAGCAGCACCGTCAGAATGGAACCCAGCAGATAGCCCAGCGAGTTGGACGTGTTGAGCCAGCCTGCCTGCGTGTAGTTGAGATGCAGATCCGATTGCATGGCCGGCAGAATGAGGGCGTAGCCAAAGCGTCCAAAGCCTACTGTGACAGCCGCACTGCCTGATAATGCCCAAGGAACGAGTGCTGCTTTCACGGTATGGCCAATCCTTTCAGTGCCTGCATGAGGCTGATGATACCAGCTTGCGCAAGCGTGTTACATTTGAGACCATTCAGAATTCACGTCGATCTTCCAGGCCAGCAGGCAGGGAAACATGAAAGCCATGCCAAGGACACAACCATGACCGACCCATCTTCCGATCAGTCTTCAAAAGACCAGATTTCAAAAACCGATATTGACCTGCGCCGTGACACCGCTGTGATTCGCAGCGGCACTGGCAACGACGCCGGGCTGGATGCGGAAGCGCTCAAGTCGCGTCGTACCATCACCATCGTGGTGTACGTGCTGCAGGCGCTGGCATTTTTTATCGGTATCACCGGCCTGATTGCCATTATTGTCAACTACGTCAAGCGGGCGGACATGCAGGGCACCTGGCTGGCTTCCCATTTTCGATGGCAAATCCGTACCTTCTGGTTTGGTCTGTTGTGGGGTCTGGTGGGTGTGTTGCTGCTCAAGATCTACATTGGCGCGCTGATCGCTCTGGCCAACGTCGTGTGGGTGATTTACCGCATTGTCCGGGGTTTGTTGGCAGTTATTGATAACAAGCCGATGTATGAGAAGGGGTGATTGCAAGGCGTCGGCGTGGCCGGGGCGCTGCCATGCGCACGGCCACGCGCCCTGCGGTGATCAGAAGTACGTCAGGCCGATGGAGATGATGACACCGGAGATGATGAGCTGGATCAGGCAGTAGCCCATGATGTCCTTGGCCTTGAGGCCGGCAATGGCCAGCACGGGCAGCGCCCAGAAGGGTTGCAGCATGTTGGTCCAGGCATCGCCCCAGGCCACGGCCATGGCGGCGCGTGCCATGTCGGCATCAAGCGCCTGAACGGCAGAGATGACCACCGGGCTTTGCACCGCCCATTGTCCGCCGCCGGAAGGCACGAACATGTTCACAATGCCTGCACTGAGAAACGTCCAGAAGGGCAGGGTGGTTTCGGTGGCGAAGGACACCAGCCATTCGGACAGCGTGGCAGCCAGGCCGGATTGAATCATGATGGCCATGATGCCGGCGTAAAACGGGAACTGGATGACAATGCCGCCCCCGCCCTTGATGGCCTCGGACAGGCTGATGAGGAACCGGCGTGGCGTACCGTGCAAGACGACGGCCAACATCAGGAAGGTGAAGTTCACCACGTTGAGGTTCAGTGTGCCTTGCTTGATGAGGTAGTAATCAAACAGGTAGGCCAGGCCCGCAAATCCGACAATCCAGGCGATAACCTTGCTGTTTTCCAGGCGATCGGCCGGGCGGTCAACCGTAAGCGTGGGATCGGCCTCGGGCTCTTCCAGCAGTTTGGGATCCACGTAGACGCTTTCGTTTTCAGGGGGCAGCATCAGGCGGTTGACCAGCGGCACCACCACAAACAGCACCACCACCAGGGCCAGATTGAAGAAGGCAAAGATGGTGTCGCCAGTTCCGATGATTCCCATGTCGTCCTGGGCAAAGTGGCCTTCGGTAGCGATGGTAAGGGGCACCGAACCGGCCAGCCCACCATGCCAGATCAGAAACCCGGAATAGGCACTGGCCACCAGCAGCTTGTAATCAACCCGCACCTGACGAGCGATTTCCTTGGCGAACAGGGCACCCACCACCAGGCCGAAACCCCAGTTGATCCAGCTGGCAATCAGCGAGACCACGGTAACCAGAATGATGGCGCCGCCTGCTGAGTTGGCGGTGCCGGCCAGGCGTGCCAGCAAGCCCTTGACCAATGGGGTACTGGCCAGCATGTGGCCGGTGAGCAACACCAGCAGCATCTGCATGGCAAAGGTGAGCAGACCCCAGAAGCCATCGCCCCACATGCGCATCAGGTCGACAGGCCCGGTTTGCTCGACCGCCATGGCCGCAATGGCGGCGATGATGGTCAATAGCAATACAAAGATATAGGGATCGGGCAGGTAGCGTTCGACCAGCCGCACGGATCCGCGCGTCAGCATTCTGAACATGGTGGGTTCTCCCTCGTACTTGTTGGCGATGGTTATTGCTAAATGAGTATATCTTTGTAACCCATGGAAGGCCAGAAAGCTGTTGGTGGAAACGCTTAGGGTTTACGGCTGTCACGCCTTTGGAAGTGATGCTGCGTGGTAGCAAATTTAGTGCTTGTCGATACAGAGCAGCAAAGAACCTGTTTGAATAGTCAAATAATATGCATATAATGTGCTTGATGTCATCAATTTTTGTGGAAGAGATGCCATGAGCGCTGTAATTCCCTTTACCGATGTGCTGGAGTCTGCAAGAGAAGCCGGTACGTCTCATCTTTCCGCCGCCAACCTCGCCAAAATGTTGGGTCTGCAGCAGCAGGACCTGGCCGCTTTGGCTGGTGTGCATCGCAATACAATGCGAACCCATCCCGAATCTCCAAAACTGCAGGCTGCGTTGCGGGATCTGATGCGTGTGTTGTCAGCGACCATGGAAGTGCAGCCTGATGCAGAGCGGGCATTCTTTCTTATCAAGAACCAGCCTATTCCAGAGTTTCGTCACAAGAC
>DATGUI010000089.1:0-7532 GCA_035301405.1 Burkholderiaceae bacterium | reverse complement strand
CATGCAGGCAGGAAAAAACAGGGTTTCCCAGGCTGACTGGTGCTTGGACAGCAGAATGGCCGGGCCGTCAGGCAGGTGTTCCCAACCCTTGACCTCCCAGTGTATCCCGTGGATGTATCGGGCTGCCCACAGGGCCAGTCTTGGCCACCCGACGGTCAGGCGATAGCGCCAGTCCAGGGGAAGGGGCGCCCAAAGCAGGCAGGCCAGCGCGTAGGGGATGACGGTGACGATCAGAACCAGCTGATAGACGATGGCGCGTATCCAGGGCATGTCAGGCGTCCCCGGTGAGCAGGCTGTCGACCACCGCTGCAAGGTTGCTGCGGATTTGCGTGTCGGGCGGGAGATCGGGGTGCTGGCGGGCACGCAGGCCATTGCCCGTCAGGACCAGCCAGGGCTGGCAACCGGTTTCGGTGCTGGCATGGAGGTCGCGCAGAGAGTCTCCGATCGCCGGAACGCCAGCAAGTGGCTGATCGTAGCGACGGGCGATGTCATGGAACATGCCGGGGCGGGGCTTGCGACAGGGGCAGGCATCGTCCGGATGGTGCGGGCAGGCAAAGATGGCATCAATCCGGCCTCCTGCAGCGGCAACTTCCTGTCTCATCTTGCCGTGAATGCGATTGAGTTCTTGCGCGCTGAACAGCCCCCGTGCCACACCCGACTGGTTGGTGGCCACCACCACGCGCCATCCGGCCCGTGTCAGGCGGCCAATGGCTTCAGGGCTCCCGGCAATCGCGTGCCATTCTTCGGCAGACTTGATGTAGGCATCGCTGTCATGGTTGATGACGCCATCGCGATCCAGAATGATCAGCTTCATGAGGCCAGCCGGGAGATGTCTGCCACCTGGTTCATCATGGTCTGCAAGCGTGCCAGCAAGGTCAGCCGGTTCTGTTTCAGAGATTCGTCATCAGACATGATCATGACCTGGTCAAAAAATCCGTCAACGGCATCACGCAGGCCGGCCAGCGTGGTCAGATTGGCGGCGAAGTTTCCTGCTGCCAGTTGCTCGGCAGCTTCAGGGGCCAGTTTGTCCAGCAGGCCGGCCAGCTTCTGCTCGGCAGGCTCGACCAGCAAGTCGGGTTGAATTTGAGCGGGAATGTCTGAGGCACGCCGCAGGATGTTGCTGACCCGCTTGTTGGCAGCAGTCAGGCTGGCGGCTTCCGGTTGCGTGGAGAAGGCCGTGCAGGCCTGGATGCGCGCCGTGATCTGATGCAGGGGCGGAGCAACGGCCAGGACGGCATCCACCACGTGGCGATCGTGCTGTTGCTGAAGCTGATTGCGATAGCGCTCGATGATGTAGTCGTGGACCTCCGTGACAGTGTCGCCAGCCAGCGTGCCTGGCGAGAATGTCTGCATGGCCTGGTCCAGCAATGCAGTCAGCCCGAGGGCCTGATTGTCTGTGGCATCCAGATACCCTTGTTCGGTAAGCTGTTCGAAAGCGCTGATGAGGCCCAGTGCCGCCCGGCGCAGGCCGAATGGATCGCGTTCACCTGTGGGTTTTTGTCCAATGCCCCATATGCCCAGCAGGGTCTCCACGCGTTCAGCCATGAAAAGCACGGCTGTGACCAGATCGGTTCGGCCATCAATGGCAGGCAGGCGCAGGTCATATTGGTGACGCAAGGCCTGCACGACCGCAGTGGATTCATGGCCGTGTGCCGCGTAATGGGAGCCCATGATTCCCTGAAGTTCAGGGAATTCGCCCACCATGGCGGAGTTCAGGTCTGCCTTGGCAAGTTCGGCCGCGCGCCGGCTGTCCGGTACGTTGGCGCCCAGCTTTTCGGCCAGCCAGCCGGCCGTGGTCCTGACACGCTGCATGCGTTCGTATTGGCTGCCGAGACGGTTGTGGTAGATGCTGTTTTTCAGGGTGGCGACCTGATCTCCAAGTGATGTCTGGAGGTCGGTCTCGAAAAAGAACTGTGCATCAGCCAGACGCGGTCGAACCACGCGTTCATTGCCCTCGATGATGTTGGTGGGATCACTGAGTGCCATGTTGCTGACAATCAGGAACTGGTTGGCAAGTTCGCCGGTTGTGGCGTGAAACAACGGAAAATAACGCTGATTGAGACGCATGGTCAGGATCAGGCATTCGGCCGGTACATCGAGAAAGGCCGGGTCAAATTGTCCCACATACACGCTGGGCAGCTCGACCAGCGCGGTGACTTCATCCAGAAGCGCGTCAACTGCCGGATCATCGCCAAGGCTGGCGCCACAGGCCTGGGCCTGCTGGTACAGCTGAGTGGCAATCATGGCGCGCCGCTGGGCGAAGGACGCCACCACCTGTCCTTGCGACCGCAGCAGGTCTTCGTATTGTTCGGCCCGGGGCAGGCGCAGGTGTTTCAGCCCGGCAAAGCGGTGCCCGCTGGTCTGGCGATCGGCCGATAGCCCCAGCGCATGAACCGGAATGACCTGATCGCCCCACAAGGCCAGCAAGCCGTGAGCAGGTCGCACAAACCGTACGCTGTCGCCGTTATCCAGCTGATAGCGCATGACCTTGGGGATGGGGAGGTGCGTCAGGGTGTGATCGAGCGCCTGTTGCAGGCCCTCGCCAAGCCGGCTGCCCGTGGCCGTGCCACGGTAAAAGACAAAATCCTGCTTGCCATCGGACTCGACAGTGAGGTCGGCGGCCGTAACGTGTTCAAGGCCCTTGCTGACCAGGCGCCTGGCAAGCGCCGGCGTGATGCTGCCGCCATCCGACAGGCCAATATGCGCAGGCATGAGCCTTTCGGTGTAGGCCTGATCGGGTGCCTGCTCGAGCACCTTGTCAAACAGGACGGCCAGGCGCCGTGGGGTGGCAAAGCTGCGCAACTGGCATCCGTCTGCCAGCAGGTGGTGGCTGGCCAGTATCTGGGCCAGGCCATCGGCAAATGCCTGATCAAGTTTCTGAAGGGCCAGGGGGGGCAGCTCTTCGGTCAGCAATTCGACGAGCAGAGGTTGAGTTTTTGGGGAAGATGAATGCATCAGGCAACCTCTTGAGACAGCATGGGAAAGCCAAGTTCCTCGCGTGATTGGTAGTAGGCCTGGGCAACCGCTCGAGACAGATCGCGAATGCGGCCAATGTAGCCGGCGCGTTCTGTCACGCTGATTGCATTGCGGGCATCCAGGAGGTTGAAGGTATGGGCAGCCTTGAGCGTGGCTTCGTAGGCAGGCAATGCAAGGGGCTGCGCCACCAGTTGCTGGGCAAGCGCTTCGTAATCATCAAAATGCTGCAGCAGCATGGGGGTGGGTGCCAGTTCGAAGTTATAGGTGGATTGTTCGAACTCATTCTGGTGAAAGACATCACCGTAGGTCAGGACGCGCCCGTCGGGGGTTCGGGTCCATATCAGGTCGTAAACGCTCTCGACCTGCTGCAGGTACATGGCCAGCCTCTCCAGCCCGTAGGTGATTTCGCCCATGGCCGGGTTGCAGTCCAGGCCGCCAACCTGCTGAAAATACGTGAACTGTGTGATCTCCATGCCGTTGAGCCAGACTTCCCAGCCCAGGCCCCATGCGCCCAGCGTGGGGTTCTCCCAGTCGTCTTCGACAAAGCGGATATCATGCTGGGTGGGGTCGATACCGATTTCTCGCAGAGACCCGATGTACAGGTCAATGATGTCGCGTGGTGCGGGCTTGAGCACCACCTGGTATTGGTAGTAATGCTGCAGCCGGTTGGGGTTGTTTCCGTACCGGCCATCGGCAGGGCGGCGCGAGGGCTGCACATAGGCAGCCCGCCAGGGCTCGGGGCCAATGGCGCGCAAAAACGTGGCAGTATGAGACGTCCCGGCGCCGACTTCCATGTCGTAGGGTTGCAGCAAGGCACAGCCGTGCTGGTCCCAATAGTGTTCAAGGGAAAGAATAATATGCTGGAAGGTGGGCATGGGTGACAGACTAGCGTTAAAGTATTCGATAAAATCCATTGATTTTAACTGGTAAGAGGATTTCTATGTCAGAGCTTGTCCAATCGGTCGTCAAAGGCAGGGTCATGGTGATTACCATCAACCGTCCGCAGGCACGTAATGCCGTCAACCTGGAAACGGCGCAAGCACTGGCACGCGCCCTGGATGCGCTGGATGGCAACCCGGACGTTGCCGTGGGCATACTGACCGGTGCGGAAAACACCTTCTCGTCCGGCATGGACCTGAAAGCCTTTGCCAAGGACGGACAGCGCCCGTACGTTGGCAAGCGGGGCTTTGCCGGTATTTGCGAGCAGCCTCCTCGCAAGCCCCTGATTGCCGCAGTCGAAGGCTATGCTCTGGCCGGTGGCTGTGAAATCGCCCTGGCGTGTGATCTCATCGTGGCGGCAGAAGACGCCACGTTCGGGCTGCCGGAAGTCAAGCGGGGCATCGTGCCGGGCTCGGGCGGCATGGTCCGTCTGCCAGCACGCATCCCTTATCATATTGCCATGGAAGCGGTTCTGACGGGCGATATGCTCCCGGCAGGTCGCATGGCACAGCATGGGCTGGTCAATCGGCTGGTGCCCTCCGGGCAAGCGCTCGAGGCCGCACAAGAGCTGGCCCGCACCATTGCTGCCAATGGGCCGCTGGCCGTCCAGACAGCCAAGCAAGTGGTGTCCCAGTCTCGCGACTGGCGTCAGGCTGACATGTTCGATTTGCAGCGGCCGCGCATCGCCCATATCTTCACGTCGGCCGATGCCCGTGAAGGGGCAACCGCCTTTGCCGAAAAACGCGCTCCCGTGTGGCAGGGAAAATAAACCATCAACTTGACTTGCAGCAAGCAGGAAAGCAGGAATCAATCATGTCAACCCTCATCAAGGAAGAGGACTTCATTCAATCCCTGGCGGATGCAGTGCAGTTCATCAGTTATTTTCATCCGGCGGATTACATCGCGCACCTGGCGCGTGCCTACGACGCGGAAGAAAGCCCGGCAGCCAAGGATGCCATTGCCCAGATCCTCACCAACTCGCGGCTGTGCGCAGAAGGCAAGCGCCCCATCTGCCAGGACACCGGCATTGTCAACGTCTTCCTCAAGGTAGGCATGGACGTGCACTTTGATACCCGGCGCAGTCTTCAGGAGCTCTGTGATGAAGGCGTTCGTCGCGGTTATCTGAATCCTGACAACCCCTTGCGGGCGTCCGTGCTTGCCGACCCCTTGTTCGAGCGTCGCAACACCCGCGACAACACGCCTGCCGTGGTCAATGTCGAGCTGGTACCGGGCAGCGAGGTCATCGTGCAGGTGGCGGCCAAGGGGGGCGGCTCTGAAAACAAGGCCAAGTTTGCCATGCTCAATCCCGGTGATTCGGTTGTGGACTGGGTGCTGGAAACCGTGCCTACCATGGGTGCAGGCTGGTGTCCGCCGGGCATGCTGGGCATCGGTGTGGGCGGCACGGCCGAAAAGGCCATGCTGATGGCCAAGCAGTCCCTGATGGAAGACATCGACATGAGCGAACTGCTCAAGCGCGGCCCGCAAGATCGTATCGAAGCCTTGCGTATCGATCTCTACGAAAAGGTCAATGCGCTGGGAATTGGTGCGCAAGGTCTCGGCGGGCTGACCACGGTGCTTGATGTCAAAATCAATACCTGCGCCACCCATGCCGCCTCCAAGCCCATCGCCATGATTCCCAATTGTGCAGCGACCCGGCACGTCAACTATGTTCTGGATGGCTCGGGCCCGGCCGAACTCACGCCACCGCCCTTGTCCGAGTGGCCGGATGTCAATTGGACGCCTGACTACGAAAAGTCCGTGCAGGTCAACCTCGATACGCTGACCCCCGAAGAAGTGGCGGGCTGGCAGCCCGGGCAGACACTGCTGTTGTCCGGAACCATGTATACCGGGCGCGATGCGGCGCACAAGCGCATCCAGGACATGCTGGCCAAGGGCGAGCCATTGCCGGTAGACTTTACCAACAAGGTCATTTATTACGTCGGACCGGTGGATCCGGTTGGCGAAGAAGTGGTTGGCCCGGCAGGCCCTACAACAGCGACGCGCATGGACAAGTTCACCGACATGATGCTCGGACAGACCGGTCTGCTGGCATCCATTGGCAAGGCCGAACGAGGGCCCGAAGCCATCGATGCCATCCGTCGTCACCAGTCGGCCTACCTGATGGCCGTTGGTGGCTCGGCCTACCTGGTCTCCAAGGCCATCCGCAACGCAAGGGTGGTAGCGTTTGAAGACCTGGGCATGGAAGCCATTTACGAGTTCGAGGTCAAGGACATGCCCGTGACGGTTGCCGTCGATGCCCGCGGCGATTCTGTTCATACGACCGGGCCACAGCAATGGCAAGCGCGTATTGCTGACATATCTCTTGCAAAAGTGGAGTGAGCATGACGACAGAAACTGATCTGGAGCAATGGCTGGGCCGTACCGAGACCGCCACCGAGAACATTGATGCCAGCCATATAGAGAGAATGGCCGTAACGCTGGGGAGCACCCCGCTTGATGTGGGTGATGCACTGCCCATGTTGTGGCACTGGGGGCTGTTCAATGCGGCCAAACCCTACGAAAAGCTGGGCGCCGACGGTCATCCTGAAACGGGTGATTTCCTCCCGCCGGCGGGCAATCGGCCGCGCATGTGGGCCGGGGGGCGTGTCGACTTCATCCATCCACTGCTGGTAGGTTCGTCAGCCACCCGCAAGTCCACCATTCAATCCATTACGGAAAAAGAAGGGCGCAGCGGCAAGCTGATGTTTGTCACGGTGCAGCACGAGTATGCCCAGGATTTTGTGGTGTGCCTGCGCGAAGAGCAGACCATCGTGTACCGCCAGCCCGGCCCTGCCCGCATCAACCCGACCCAGCCCGCGCCCACAGAGGCCCAGTGGTCCCAGGATATCGAGCCCTCGGCGGTCATGCTGTTTCGTTACTCGGCCGTGACCTTCAATGGCCACCGCATCCACTACGATCAGGATTACGCCACCCGCGAAGAAGGCTATCCGGGTCTGGTGGTTCATGGTCCGCTCATCGCTACCCTCATGTGTCGTGAGTTCGCGCGGACCCATCACGACAAGGTTCCCCTGTCCCTCACTTATCGTGGCGTCTCACCATTGATTGCACCGGCACCCTTTACCGTGGCCGGGCGTCTGCTTGACGACGCGGCCGAGTTGAACCCGCCGTCAGAAGAAGGCGAGACCAATGCCGGGACAACCGATGGGGCAACCGGGGTTGCCGAACTCTGGGCCGAACACAACGGCATGCTGGCGCACCAGGGGCGGTTGCGGTTCAAGTAGATTGTTGCCGTCTTGCCGCCGTCTTGCCGTTCGGGTGAAACGCGAATCAGCGGGAATCAGCAGGGGATGAAGGCGTCCAGAATGGCCCGTTGGTCATGCGTTCAATGGGCTGATCCGTGCAGCGCTGGCGCCAGCGATTGACCGTCTCGCCCGCTATCATGTGGTCGGGTGCCAGCTCGCAAAGGGGTTCCAGTACAAACGCCCGCTGGTGCATGCGCGGATGCGGCAAGGTCAGTTCTGGCTGGTTGATGGTCTCGTCCCCATAGAACAGGATGTCAAGGTCGAGTGTTCGGGGAGCATGGTGATACGGGCGGGTGCGGCCATGGCGCGTTTCTATGGTCTGCAGGGCATGCAGCAATGCCAGGGGCGTCAGTT
>DATGUI010000088.1:0-2675 GCA_035301405.1 Burkholderiaceae bacterium | reverse complement strand
AACAGGGCCTGGTGCATGTCCGGCCGCCTCGTTCACTCATCGAGGCGCTGGATGCGCTGTTTGCCGGCCAGCCGGAACCGGAGTCATCATGAACAACAGGCAAGGCACACACCAGAAGCCCCAGCACCTGGACATGCTGGTCTCATGGCATGAGCACGGCATGTTGCGCCCGCTAGATCTCGCGCTGGCGCAGGTCTTGCTGCGCTGTCTGGCGGCGGACAGCCAGGGGGGTCCGGAAGTCAACGCCGAAGCGGCCGTGTTGGCCGCGGTGCTGAGTCGGCACCTGTCCGAGGGCCATACCTGTCTGCGGCTGGACGATCTGGCGACGGATCTGGTTTTGCTACAACCAATCAGCGTTCTGCCGGAACTATCAGCAATTCAACCGCATGCGTGGTGGGCCCGGCGAACCGCGCAAGAATGGCACAACCGGCTGCACGCAAGCGCGCTTGTCACCACCGAACCGGCACGGCAGGCCGCCCCCCTGGTGCTGGATACGCAACGGTTGTACCTGTACCGCCTCTGGGCGGCGGAAACACGGATTGCCGAGAGCCTGCGCCGACGGCTGACGATCACGTTTCAGCTGAATGCCGGACTGATTGCCGACCTGCACGCTCTGTTTGCCGATGACGATTTGCCCGACGGGCATGTCGTCAACTGGCAGATGCTGGCCTGTGGCATGGCCGCAGCGGGTGCCCTGACCCTGATTACTGGTGGGCCTGGTACCGGCAAGACCACCACCGTGATGCGTTTGCTGGCCTTGTTGCAGCAGCAGGCACTGGCAACAACGGCGGCTGTACCCGGTGCTGGCAGCACGCCATCGCCCACACCGCTGCGCATGGCGCTGGCCGCTCCCACCGGCAAGGCCGCTGCCCGTCTCACCGAATCCATCAGCCACCAATTGACGCGTTTGCCGCTGAATGCCTGCACACGACCCCATATCCCTACCCAGGTCACTACCCTGCATCGTCTGCTGGGCAGTCGGCCCGATACCCGCCATTTCATCCATCATGCCAATAATCCGCTGGCGCTGGATGTGCTGGTTATTGATGAAGCCTCCATGATTGATCTGGAACTCATGGATGCCGTGTTGCAGGCGCTGCCAGAACATGCCCGGCTGATCCTGCTGGGTGACAAGGACCAGCTGGCTTCGGTAGAGGCTGGCGCGGTGCTGGGCGAGCTCTGTCAACATGCGGAGTCCGGCTGGTATACACCGGAAACCCGGGCCCTGCTTGAGCAGGTCGGTGGGCAGCCGCTGTCGGCCGATGGCAATACTGAACTGCGTGCCGGTGAACCCGAACACCACGCACTGGCGCAACGTACGGTCATGCTGCGACACTCCAGACGCTTTGATGCCGCCTCGGGTATTGGACGCCTGGCCGGTGCCATCAACGCCATGGACAAGACAGCCGTACAGACACTGCTGTCTGCTCCTCCTGACGACCTTGCGCAGGTGCAGCATGCCAGCCCGGATGCATCTGCCCTGCAGACACTGGTGCGCCAGGGGTACGCGCCTTTTCAGCTGCTCCTGCAAAACCCGCCCAACGATAAGGAAGGGCACTTCCACCACTCCGCGCGGCCTGCGCTGGAAAATGAGCACTGGCATGCCTGGGCACGCCAACTGCTGGATGCGTTCGATGGTTTTCGTTTGCTGTGTGCCGTGCGTGACGGGCCCTGGGGCGTGGATGCGCTGAACATGCGCGCCGCGCATTGGCTGGGCGTTCGCAAGCAGACAGCCATCCGGATGGGCGGGCAGGCCTGGTATCCGGGCCGCCCGGTCATGTTGACCCGAAATGATTACAGCCTGGGCCTCATGAATGGGGACATTGGTGTAGTGATAGCGTTGCCCGACGGGCAGGACAGCACGCGGCTGCGGGTGGCCTTTCCCGACAGTGAGCAACCTGGTTGTGTTCGCTTTGTCCTGCCCAGCCGGCTGACGGCAATAGAAACCGTCTATGCCATGACCGTACACAAATCGCAGGGATCCGAGTTTGATCACACCGTCCTTGTCGTGCCCGATCACCATACCCCCGTGCTGACCCGAGAACTGCTTTATACCGGCATTACCCGGGCACGGACACGATTGACACTGATCACTCCCAACCCGGAAGTGTTCCGGCAAGCCATTGGCAAGCAGGTACGCCGGCACAGCGGGTTGCGAGAGCGGCTGTCCACGCGTCTATAATGCCCGATTTGCGTAACGGGGCTTGAGAGCATGACAGACATTACCACCCTTGCATTGTTGATATTGGCCGGATTTTTGGGCGGTACCGTCAATGCCGTGGCCGGTGGGGGCACGTTTTTTACCTTTCCTGCACTCATGCTGATTGGCGTTCCGCCGGTGGCAGCCAATGCCAGTGGCACGGTTGCGTTGTTGCCTGGGTACATCACCGGTGTATTGGGATTTCGCGAAGATATCCAGGGGCAGAAAGGCATCAACTTGCCCCTGATCATCATTGCCAGCCTGTTGGGCGGTGCGCTGGGTGCCACCCTGCTTGTCATGACGTCGGACAAGGCTTTTCGTGCCATCATTCCGTGGCTTACCCTGCTGGCCACCTGCTGGTTCGCCTTTTGGCCACTGATCAAGAAACGTTTCATTGGTTCCTGGTCCGCTGGCACGGCAACCACCATTATTGGGGTCGTGGCGGTCTGCATCTACGGCGGCTATTTCAATGGCG
>DATGUI010000087.1:0-2007 GCA_035301405.1 Burkholderiaceae bacterium | reverse complement strand
CCGACGTGATGCGCGAGCCAATGGCACCGCCAAACACCACAAAGTAGAGCGAGGTGGACAGCACCGGCGAGATGATGCTTTGCAGCAGGGTGCGGCGGGTGCGTGCCATTTCAAAACGATAAATGGCCTGGATGGCGTGGATATTCATGGTTGCAATGCTACTCCACCAGATTCACAAAGATTTCTTCCAGCGAGCTTTGCTCGGTACGCAGGTCGGTATAGGACAGTGCTTCGGTATCCAGAATGCGTAGCAGTCCGGGCACTTGGGCAGCCCCATCCTGCGGATGGTAGGCGTACACGAGTTCCAGGCCTTCCTTGGTCAATTCGACCCCCTTGTCTGCCAGCGCCTGGGGCAGTCGGGCAAGCGGCTGGTCCAGTTGCACGATCAGCCGTTTCTCGCCTAGCCGTTGCATGAGGGTGTGCTTGTCTTCCACCAGCAGAATCTGGCCGTCATTGATGACGCCAATGCGGTCAGCCATCAGTTCGGCTTCTTCAATGTAATGGGTGGTGAGGATGATGGTGACACCGGATGCACGAAGCCGCTCGACCACTTCCCACATGCCGCGCCGCAGCTCTACGTCCACGCCGGCAGTGGGCTCATCCAGGAAAAGGATTTGTGGTTCGTGTGACAGTGCCTTGGCAATGAGCACACGTCGTTTCATGACACCGGACAATTTGCGTATCTGGGTATCTCGCTTGTCCCACAAGACCAGGTCTTTGAGTGTCTGCTCTATGTGGGCATCGTTGCGGGGTTTGCCAAACAGCCGGCGACTGAAGCTGACGGTGTCCCATACCGTTTCAAAGGAGTCGGTGGTCAGTTCCTGCGGTACCAGCCCGATGCGTGACCGGGCTTCCCGAAACTGCTTGACATGGTCGTAGCCATCAATCAGCACCTGCCCCCCGCTGGCATTCACCAGCCCGCAAACAATGTTGATCAGGGTGGTCTTGCCCGCCCCGTTGGGCCCCAGCAAGGCAAATATTTCACCTTTGTTTATGCTGAGATCAACGTTGCGCAGTGCGACGAAGCCGTTGTCGTATCGTTTGTGAAGCTGGCGAACAGACACGATGGGGGGCGCTGAAGAAGGCGATGCCGGTGCGTTCATTCAAACCTTTTTGACAGGGAGTGGAGTGGCCAACGGGGACAAGAATTTCAGTGTAACTGAATTGCCTTGTCCATCATGCTGCGGTGTAACCGCCATCCACGACCAGGCAACTGCCCGTCATGAAACTGGCGCCATCAGACAGCAGGAAGGCTGCTGCATGGGCAATTTCGTCCGGTTGGCCAAGGCGCCCGATGGGGTGCTGGCCAACTAGTGCCTGGCGGGCATTGGGTTCGATACTGTCCAGTATGGGGGTTTCGACATAGCCCGGGTGGATGGAGTTGACGCGAATGCCCTGGCTGGAATAGGCCAGGGCCGCCGAGCGCGTCAGGCCGGTCACGCCGTGCTTGGCGGCCACATAGCCCGGTGCACCCGGGTTGCCGACCAACCCCAGTATGGAAGACATGTTCACAATCGAACCGCCGCCTGACTTCAGCATGGCCGGAATCTGTGCCTGCATGGCATACATGACGCCATTCAGGTTGATGTCGATAATGCGCCGCCAGTCATCGACGGAGGTGTCGGCAACAGGCGCTGCCTTGCTGCCTATGCCCGCGTTGTTGAAGGCCAGCTGCAATCCGTCAAAATGCTCCAGCGCCAGCGCGACGGCGTTGGCAGCGTCCTCGGGGTTGGCGGCATCACCGACATGGGCTATGGCGCGGCCTCCAGCCTGGGTGACCGCTGTCACCACCGCTTTGAGCTTGTCGGCATCAATGTCTGAAGCAACGACCTGGATGCCGTTGGCTGCCAGCAGCCTGACGGTGGCTTCACCAATGCCGGAAGCGGCACCTGACACAATGGCTGCATTGCCTTTGAATGTGTATTTCATGGTTTTCTCCTTGCGCATAGCGCCTTGCATGAGTACGACAGACGGTTGACTGACCATGCGATCAGGCCATCTGGGTAA
>DATGUI010000086.1:0-2080 GCA_035301405.1 Burkholderiaceae bacterium | reverse complement strand
GAAAATAATAGGCACCGGGTAACAACACTGCCACCGTGCCTGCCTGCTGCATGGCCCCGGCCCCGGCTTCATCCAGATGTTCCAGGTGATCGGCAGACAGGGCACCATATTTTGCCGAAAGTGCGGCACCCCCCAGCAGAGACAGTTGCTCGGCGTGCATTTTCACCGGGAGCGCAAAGCGTTGTGCCGCCTGAAAGACGCGTTCCGATTGCGCCACACTGAATGCAATGCCCTCGCAGAAAACATCGACAGCGTCTACCAGACCTTCTTCCACCAGGGCAGGGAGCATGACGTCACACACCAGATCAATGTATTCATCGGCGCGACCCTGATACTCGGGAGGCAAGGCATGTGCCCCCAGAAAGGTGGTGACCACGGTAACGGGTCGTTCCTCCCCCAACCGCCGGGCCACCCGCAGCATCTTGCGCTCGGACTCCAGGTCCAGCCCATAGCCGGACTTGATCTCTATGGCTGTGACGCCCTCTGCCATCAAGGCATCCAGCCGGCGCAGGGCGGAGGCAAACAGCGTCTCTTCGGAGGCTTCCCGGGTGGCCCTGACGGTAGAAACAATACCGCCCCCCTGTCTGGCAATCTCTTCATAAGAGGCGCCTTCCAGACGCAGGGCAAATTCCCGGGCGCGATGGCCACCAAAGACCAGATGCGTGTGGCAATCGATCAGGCCTGGCGTCACCAGCGCTCCTGCCAGATCGTGTTCCATGATTGTTTTTTGACGATAGTCGGGCGGTAGATCAGCCAGGTGGCCTAGCCAGGCAATTTTCTGGTCCTGGGTCACGATACAGGCGTCTTCCAGTACCTGTGATGGGTTGGCGTCGGGTGCCAGGCGAAGGTGATGCCATAAAGCGAGGTTGTGCATGGTTGGTGTCTCTTGTGGATTGGCAGGCAATCTATTTATATCTGTATATGTATAGACAAGTATGGGGCAAGTTGCCGGGCAAGGCAAGCACGGACGGGCTTCTCGACTGCAGGACAGGGCCACGGCATCCCTGCGCAAGAAACATGGTTTGACTGATAGAATGACACGCTTGGCAGTGACGGTCATTGTGCACTGCGGCACGTATCGGAGAGCATGGAATCATGGCATGGGAACAATGGCTGGCCTATTTTGTGGCCTGCTGGATCATCTGTCTGTCGCCGGGTGCCGGCGCGGTGGCATCCATGTCGGCCGGGCGCGCCTGCGGGTTTCGGCGGGGCTACTGGAATGTGCTGGGGCTTGAAGTTGCGCTGATCTTTCAGATCCTGATCGTGGCGGCCGGTCTGGGTGCTGTGCTGGCCACCTCGCATGTGGCGTTTGCAGCCATCAAGTGGCTGGGTGTTGCCTACTTGCTGTATCTGGGCTGGCGGCAATGGACGGCGCAGGCCAGTGCTGCGGATGCGGCGTCTTCCACGCGTCAGGCGACAAGCCGCAAGCGCCTGGTGGCCAGGGGGTTCCTGGTCAACATGAGCAATCCCAAGGCGATTGTCTTCTTTCTGGCTGTGCTTCCGCAGTTTCTCGACCCTGCTCGCCCCTTGCTGATGCAATACTTGTGGCTGACCCTCACCATGGTCGTCGTGGACTCCATCGTGATGGCCGGTTATACCGGGCTGGCTTCACAAGTGCTGCAGGCGCTGAAATCACCTCGCCAGCAAAAGCTGCTCAACCGCACATTTGGTGCGTTGTTCATGGGTGCTGCCGGACTGCTGGCAAGCGTGCATCGATGAAGAACTAGTCCCGCGAGAAGGGCTTGCCGTTGAAATCGACGGTAATCAGGTTGCCATCGAGTTCGCTAATGCCGGGACATTCAGTGGCACCTTCCGAATGCAGTACGATATCAGGCAAGCGATCATGATTGGTAAAGATCGCGTCTGCATGGGGTGAAGCAATGGAAGAAGTGTTGCAAAGATTGCGTCAGTTTCGCGACGCGCGGGATTGGAAGCAATTTCACAATCCCAAAGACCTTGCGCTGGCATTAAGCATAGAAGCCAGTGAGCTGCTTGAAGTTTTCTTGTGGAAGCGGCCTGAAGAGGCAGATGAGGAAAAGGTCAGGGAGGAACTGGCTGATGTTCTGGCCTATGCGCTGCA
>DATGUI010000085.1:0-4130 GCA_035301405.1 Burkholderiaceae bacterium | reverse complement strand
GTTTCCATGCCCTTCAACAGCTCGACACCGGTCTTTTATTACAACAAGGATTTGTTCGAGAAAGCCGGTCTGGATACAGACAACCCGCCCAAGACCTGGGAAGAGGTGGCCGAGGCAGGCAAGAAACTGCGTGACGCTGGCGTACAGTGCGGTTACACCACGTCATGGCCGGCCTGGGTACAGCTGGAAACCTTTGGTGCCTGGCACAACATTCCGTATGCCAGCGAAGACAACGGTTTTGGTGGCCTGAATGCCCGTCTGCAGATTGATCAGCCCCTGTATGTACAACACATGCAGTTCCTGGCTGACATGTCCAAGGCCGGCACCTTCAGCTACGGGGGCCGAGGCGACGATGCCAACAGCCTGTTCACCTCGGGCAAGTGCGGCATGTTCACGGGTTCCAGCGGCAACCGCGCAAACATCATCAAGACCGGTGACTTCGAGTTCGGTACCGGCTCCCTGCCCTATCATGACAACGCCGAAGGCGCACCACAAAACTCCATCATTGGCGGAGCCTCGCTGTGGGTGTTCGCCAACAAGTCCGATGAGGTCTACAAGGGCGTGACCACTTTCTTCAAGTTCCTCTCCAGTCCGGAAAAAGCCGCACAATGGCATCAGCAAACCGGCTATGTTCCGGTAACCAAGGCGGGTTACGATGTCACTCGCGAAGCCGGCTACTATGAAGAAAACCCTGGCTCGGATGTGGCCGTCAAACAGCTTGACGCAACCACGACGGAGTTCTCTCGCGGCGTTCGCCTGGGCTATCTGCCCCAGATTCGTGATGCCGAAGAAGGCGTCATGGAAGACATCTTCTCGGGCAAGGTCTCTGCCGAAGACGGCCTGGCCACCATGGTCAAGCGCAGCAACGAGCTGCTGGAGCGTTTTGAAAAGAGCGTAAAATAGCCGCGCTCACCACGCTCCGCGATCTGCCACGCCCTGATTTCGGGCATTGGGGCGTGGCCTTCTTTCAGCTTCCTTTGAGCCTATGGACAAGCGCGTCGTCTTCCGCCACAAAACCCTGCCCTATCTGTTGCTCGCTCCCCAGGTGCTGGTCACGCTGGTCTTTTTTTTCTTGCCTGCGGGTCAGGCCATGTGGCAGGCCTTTCGCATGGAAGACCCGTTCGGATTGTCATCACAATTTGTGGGGCTGGATAATTTCCGCGAGCTGTTCTCAAGTTCCCACTATACGGATTCATTCCGGGTCACCGCCTGGTTTTCCGTGCTGGTGGCGCTGTCCGGCCTGAGCATTGCCCTGCTGCTGGCCACGCTGGCTGACCGGGTGGTGCGCGGTTCGCGCCTCTATCGTACCCTGCTGATCTGGCCGTATGCTGTTGCCACCGCCGTGTCAGGGGTGTTGTGGCTGTTTCTGTTTTCCCCGTCCGTGGGCATTATTGCGGTGTTTCTGTCTGATCTGGGCCTGGGATGGAATCCGCGACTCAACGCCAGAGATGCCATGACACTGGTTGTCCTGGCGTCCGTCTGGAAGCAGATCTCATACAACTTTCTGTTTTTTCTGGCAGGCCTGCAAGCGATTCCACGTTCCCTGATTGAAGCGGCTGCCATTGACGGAGCGGGGCCTTTTCGCCGATTCTGGACCATTGTCTTCCCATTGTTGTCGCCCACCACCTTTTTCCTGCTGGTCGTGAATATCATTTATGCCTTTTTTGAAACCTTTGCCATTATCGACATCGTTACCCAGGGAGGCCCCGGAAACAGCACGGCCATCCTGGTTTACAAAGTCTATAACGCGGGCTTCAAGGGCCTGGACATCGGCTCTTCTGCAGCGCAGTCCGTTATTCTCATGCTGGTCGTTGTGGCTCTGACTGTCATGCAGTTCCGATACATAGACCGACGCGTCAACTACTGACATGCCAGCAGCCGACTGCCATCCGGGCCATTTCCCATGATAGAACGCCGACCCTTTCTGGATTTTCTCAGCCATTTCATCCTGATTCTGGGTGTGGCCATTATCGCTTTTCCGCTCTACGTCACGTTTGTCGCCTCCACGCAGACAGCCCACGAGGTTGCCCAGGCGCCCATGTCGCTATGGCCCGGCCAAGAATTCATCAGGAATTATTCCAATGTGCTGTTCGGCTCGGTAGAAAGTGCAGCGCCGGTGGCACGCATGTTGTGGATAAGCACGGCCATGGCGCTCATCATTGCCATCGGCAAGATCGTCATTTCCATGCTGTCGGCATTTGCCGTGGTGTATTTCCGGTTTCCCTTTCGCATGTTCTTCTTCTGGATGATTTTTGTCACCCTGATGCTGCCGGTGGAAGTTCGTATTGCGCCCACCTACAAGGTGGTATCCGATCTGGGCATGATCAACAGTTACGCCGGTCTTACGCTGCCCCTGATTGCCTCGGCAACGGCGACCTTTCTGTTCAGGCAGTTCTTCATGACCATTCCTGACGAACTGGTCGAGGCCGCCCGCATTGACGGCGCAGGTCCTCTGCGCTTTTTTTGGGATGTCCTGCTGCCCCTGTCCCGTACCAGTATTGCCGCCTTGTTTGTCATTCAGTTCATTTATGGCTGGAATCAATACCTCTGGCCGTTGATCATCACCACCCACGAAGACATGTATCCGGTCGTGATCGGCATCAAGCGCATGATTGCCGGCGGTGATAGTGTCACAGAATGGAATCTGGTCATGGCCACTGCCATGCTTGCCATGGTCCCCCCTGCCCTGGTGGTGATCATCATGCAGAAGTGGTTTGTGAAAGGCCTGATCGATTCCGAAAAATAGCCGTAATCTCTATACAGGTCCCTATCCGAATCATGGCAACCCTGCGCTTTACCAACGTAAGAAAAGTTTATCCCGGTGACATCGAGGTGTTGCCCGATATCAATCTGGATGTGGCCGATGGCGAGTTCATCGTCATCGTGGGGCCCTCGGGCTGCGGCAAGTCGACACTCATGCGCATGGTGGCGGGTCTGGAAGCGATTACCAGCGGAGAAATCGCCATCGACGAGCGCGTTGTCAATGATCTGGAGCCTGCTCGGCGCGATATTGCCATGGTGTTTCAGAACTATGCGCTCTACCCGCACATGACGGTATTTCAGAACATGGCTTATGGCCTGAAGATCCGCAAGTTCAGTCGTCGGGAGATTCAGCAACGTGTTGATCGCGCCGCCACGATACTGGAGCTTTCTCAGTTGCTGGATCGCCGGCCCAGCCAGCTCTCGGGTGGACAGCGCCAGCGGGTCGCCATGGGGCGGGCCATTGTGCGCGAACCCAAGGTGTTTCTGTTTGACGAGCCGTTATCCAACCTGGACGCCAAGCTGCGGGTGCAGATGCGGCTGGAAATCCAGCGCCTGCATCAGCGTCTCGGAACCACCAGTCTGTATGTCACCCATGATCAGGTTGAAGCCATGACACTGGCACAACGCATGGTGGTCATGAACAAGGGCATCGCCGAGCAGGTGGGTACGCCCACCGAAGTATTCGATCGCCCGGCTTCCATCTTCGTGGCCAGCTTCATCGGCTCGCCCCCCATGAATCTGCTGCCCTGCACCGTGCTGCCCAACGGCAAGCTGCAGGAAACGGCCACCGGCCAGACCCTGCAGTTTGTGCCCCATCTGATTCCCGGTGAGCTGGCCAACCGCAAGGTGTTCCTGGGCATACGCCCGGAACATCTGGTCTTGCATGCAACCGGGATTCCCTTGCAGGTGGAAATGGTCGAGATCCTGGGTTCGGAGCAACTGATCCACGGCCGTTACGGCGACACGGGGGTGGTGATCCGTTGCCCGCTGGACCTGACACGCACGTATCCGATTCAGCCCGGCGAAGCCATTCAGGCAGGCGTTGACACGCCCCGTAATCTACATTGGTTTGATTACGATACGGGCCAGCGAATTGACGTGGATACCTGAATGAACAATGCGGGTGGGTAATGCATACCCTGCCCGCATGATCTGGATGATGGCTGTGTTCAGGGCACGGCAGGCCTGATGCCTGCCGCCAGTGTGCCCGCAACGGTTAGTTGACGGTCTTGCTGCCGTCCTTGTGCCAGGTGAAGATATCGAATTTGAAATCGTTGAGGTCACCCTGCTCGTTCCATGAGATGGTACCGATGGGGGTGTCGACTTCGTTTTCGTGCAGCCAGTCGGCTACTTTTTCAGCGTCGTCA
>DATGUI010000084.1:0-7963 GCA_035301405.1 Burkholderiaceae bacterium | reverse complement strand
CACAGCGTACGAAAAAAACCCTTTGTTGCCGACCTTGGCTATGGCGTGGCCTTCACACGAAACAAGTGGCGCCTGACAATAGGACGATATCATCGTACACGCGAGTTCCATGGGCAGCGGGAATCCCCCATTTACGGCGCCATCACGGTGGGGCGTCGATTCTAGACAGAATAGAAAGGGTTACAGACGAGAAGGATGGAGCGGGAAACGAGGCTCGAACTCGCGACCTCAACCTTGGCAAGGTTGCGCTCTACCAACTGAGCTATTCCCGCGTGTGATTGCAGGCGTGTGTCGGGCGGCTGCCCCGGGCCTGAATCTGAAGAGAAAAAATGTTAACACAATTCTGCCATAACGCATAATGTTCAACTCTTGCCTGCGCAATCCAGCCATCACCCGCATGGCTGGGTCCCCATCCGCACAAGTTGTCGCAGTATTTTATAATTGCCAGCCTGATGACCCCTTGTCACTCTCACCCATCGGTCTCCATGGCTGATCTGACCGCATTCAATACGCTTGGCCTGCCTTCTGCGGCCCGCTTTCTGACCACCTATGAGCATCCGGACCAGCTCCCGGCCCTGTCATCATTGGCCAGGCGCCATGATCGCGTGTTCGTGCTGGGGGGTGGCAGCAATGTGGTGCTTGGCCCGAGGCTGGACAGCCTGATCATTCATGTACTTTCCACAGGCGTGCAAGTCCTTGGCGAGGACGCAGAAAGCCGGCTGGTAGACGTTGCTGCGGGTGAGTCGTGGCACGGCTGGGTAAGCCACTGTGTAGAACGCGGCTGGGGCGGTCTCGAGAACCTGGCACTGATTCCCGGTACGGTCGGTGCTGCGCCCGTTCAGAACATTGGCGCTTATGGAGTCGAACTGGCCCAGCACCTGCACAGTGTGCAGGCCTGGGATATCCAGGCTGCAGAAAGCGTTGTCTTCAGTGCATCGGATTGTCAGTTTGCCTATCGTGACAGTCTGTTCAAACGTAATGATCCCGGCCAGTGGTTGATCACGTCCGTCCGCTTCCGGCTTCCCCGAACCTGGCAGCCGGTTCTGGATTATCCAGACCTGCGCAACAATGACAGGCTCGCCCGCCTGCATCACGAAAATGCGCTCGCCCCCCATCATGTCTTTGATGCGGTCTGTCAGGTCCGTCAAGGCAAGCTCCCTGATCCAGCCAAACTGCCAAACGCCGGCAGCTTCTTCAAGAACCCGGTGGTGTCATCGGCCTATTATGCTGACTTCCGGAAGCGCTATCCGGCTGCCCCGGCCTTCCCGCAGCCCGATGGCTGCTGGAAGCTGGCGGCCGGCTGGCTGATTGATCAGGCGGGCTGGCGTGGTCAGCGGCTGGGCCCTGTGGGCATGCATGCGAACCAGGCACTGGTACTGGTGAATCACGGAGGCGCCACAACCGATGACGTGGTCAGGCTGGCAGGACAAGTCCGGCAGACGGTATCCGACATGTTTGGTGTTGTCCTGGAGCAAGAACCGATCATGGTTCGCTGAGCGACAGCCTGGCGGGCGGCTCAAGGCCAGTTTTCAAGGAACTTCAACACGACGCGGGCAGAGTTTTCTGCCGCAATGTCCATGAAGGTGTGCATCTCATTTTCGCCGGCACCCCCACCGGCCAGGTCGCTCAGCGCCCGGAAAGCAATAAAGGGCACGCCGTTGCTGTATGCCACGGCGGCACAAGCGGCGCTTTCCATGTCAAGAACACTGGCATCGAAGGTGTCGTGGGTATATTGACGAAATGCAGCGTTATCAACAAACGCCGCGCCGGAAACACCACTTCCACCCACCACCACCTGGGGTTCGTGCTCCAGACACTGTTCGTGCTGGTTACAGGCAAGCAGGGGCACGGCTTCCAGCGCCTCGGCCTGCTTCAGCAGCTGCTTGTCAACGTCAAACCAGAATTTCTGATGGATGTCGGGCTGGTCGTGCGATCGCACACGCACGGCGCGGGGAAACATCATGCCATAGGCCGGAAAACCCAGGCCCTGCTTGTCGTGAGGGGGTTCAAAGCCGTCCTGTGTCTCGCGGGCAAACACGGCCTCGAGGTACTGCCCCCACTTCTCTGCCACCACGACATCGCCGATATTGAGATTGGGGTTGACGCCCCCGGCAATGCCACTGAAAACGATATGGCTGACATCGAAATGATCAATGACCAGTTGGGTGGTCATGGCGGCATTGACCATGCTGATGCCACTGAGAAACAGCACAACCGGCTGGCCCCGCAGGGTGCCGGTGGTAAAGGCAATGCCGTTGATGTGCTGCGTCCGGGCATCTTGTGTCTGATCAAGCAAACGCTCGAGCTCGGGCTCGAAGGCGGACATGATCACCACGCGACTGCCCACGGCTGAATCGGTCGCTGCCCCGGCTGATGGTGTATTCATGAGGCCGGCAAGCATGGCGATGATGATGAGAATCAGGCGGGCATGCCGCATCAGGCAAGGGGAAAGCATCAGGCAGTCTCCGGATTATTTATAAATGGCAAAACGATTGCGGCCTTTTTTCTTGGCCTGGTACATGGCGTAATCGGCCGCTTCAATCAGGGCTTCACGCCCCTGCGCCACATCGGGATACACGGCAATGCCAATACTGACTGTAATGCGTATGCCGTGCCCGGCCAGTTCATAAGGCACCTGACTGGCCTTGATCAGCCGTCTGGCCAGGCGGATGGCCTCGGACTCGTCCGTGATGGTGTGCATCAGCACGACAAACTCATCGCCCCCGATCCTGCCCAGGGTGTCTTCATCCCGGAGCACGGCATTGAAGCGGTGTCCTGCTGCCTTGAGCAGCGTGTCACCGGCCATATGGCCATAGGTATCATTCACCCGCTTGAACCCGTCAAGATCCAGGTACAGCACACCCACGCGATGGCTGTAGCGGGCCGCGCTGGACAGGGCCTGGCCAATGAGCTTTAGCATCAGTCGGCGATTGGCCAAGCCGGTCAGGGCATCCTGTTGTGCAAGCCGGGCCATCTTGCTTGCCACCACGCGCGCCTGCGTGATGTCCTGAAGCACCACGACGGTTCCGACCCGCTTGCTCTCGGCATCGTGGATGGGTGCTGCCGAACCTTCGATTTGACGCTGCTTGCTCGAGGGGTTGGTCAGATAGCAATCGGGTCCCGACCGAATGGTGCGGCCACGATCTAGTGCCCGCATTACTGCGCTGGACACATCAATGGGTTTGCCGGCTTCGTCCCGCAGCTTGACGACCTTGTCTATCGGTTGCCCGATGGCCTTGTCAACGGACCAGCCCGTCATGGCGCTGGCAGCCGGGTTCATGTAGGTAATGAGCCCGGACCGGTCGGTCGTGAGCACGCCATCCCGAATACCCTCGAGTGTGACCCGAAAGCGCTCCTTTTCTTGTGTCAGTGTGTCTTCGGCTGCCTTGCGTCCGGTAATATCATTGACCAGCGCAAAGAAACCGATAACCTGACCGGGGGGGCCATCAGGAACCAGGGTGGCGATAACGTGGCCGGTATAGCCTGCTGCGTGCCGCAGCGGCATTTCGAGCTCCTGGATATTACCGTCCAGCACCCTTTTGATCGTAGGCAGCATATGCTGATATTGCTTGTCGCCGAGTAGCTCGCCCAGATGCCGTCCGCGGATCTTTTCCGGTGCCACGCCAAACCAGCGCTCGTGTTCGGCATTGCTGAACTGATTGATCAGGTTGTGATCCCAGTAAGCGACCAGTGCAGGCAAGGATTCCAGAATGGTCTGCACATTGCTGCGGGCACGCTGCAGGCGTTTTCCCGTAATGCGATGCGCACGCAACTCGGCCCGCACGCGCTGCAGCAAGATAAGACACAGCACCAGCAACAATGTAAACAGCCCCACCTGCCAGTACGCCATGTACCGCCAGCCGCTCATGATGGAGGCAACAGGCTGCACGGTACTGACCACCAGAGGGAAGTCAGTCAGGTGCCGGTAATTATAGAGGCGGTAACTGCCCTCGACCCGCGACAAGCCGGTAAAGCTCCCGGCGGTGTCACCGTGAATGTGCTCAAGGGTGCGGTCATCAAGTATGCGGCCTTCCCAGGGGTTCTCGTCAAAGGGAAACGTGAGGACAGCCCAGCCGTCATCGTGCCAGATGTTCAGGCCGCTGTCTTCACCCAGCTCGAACCCGGCCAGCAGGCTGCTCAGGTTGGACAGGGAAAACGAGTAGACCAGTATGCCTCCGGGCGTGCCGTCGGGCTTCAGCCATACCCGACTGACGGCAAGGCACGGCTTGTCTGCCCCATCAAGAAAATACGGTTTGCTGAAGAACATTGCTGGCGCGTCGGGCTCATGGTGTATCCTGAAGTAATCCCGCGAAGGGATGCGGGCCGCCTGTTCGGAATCATAGTCATGCAGGGCATGTTGCACGGATCCCGTCTGATCAAGCACAAAGATCTGGTCATCGGCTTGTGCACCAGGAGCATGAAACAGGCTTTGAGGTACGTCTTCCGGACTGGCATCAGTCGGCATCTGCGCAATCTGGCGAGCCGTATACTCCAGCGACTGTTCAATATGCTGAAGATGCTGCTCAAGCAACTGGCTGACCGCCGCAAGCAGATTCTGGTTGATGGTGTTCGTCCCTTCCCAGATGGCATGGCGCGATTGACCCAATTGGTAGCCTACAACCATGACAATGCTCAACGCCACGGCCAGCGTCAGCAAAAACAATCGTGTTGCCGGAAATACACGTCTATTCATGCACGTTTCAAACCTGAATAATGGTTACAAACAGTGTAATGTAATGTGTCTATGGCGACGCTAATGGTTTTCCAGCATGCCGATACCAGAGGGCGCATTCGCCGACATGTTTAGAAACAACGTCTACAATAGGTTAACCTGCTTATTCACCTTGCTGCAGCCTATCGACCACCATGATTGAACTCTTGATCGCGGATGACCACCCCCTGTTCCGGGAAGCCTTGCGCAGCGTCACGTTGAGGGCCTTGCCCGCCTTGCAGATATACGAAGCGGACCGCATCGAACAGCTTTATGAACTGGTCGAATCGCATCCGGAAGCCGACTTGCTTCTGCTTGATCTCGATATCCCGGGTGCTCATGGTTTCAGCGCACTCATCCACTTGCGGGCCACGCATCCGCAGATACCAATTGTAATTGTATCTGCCCATGAAGATCCGGTTACGATGCGACGCGCGATTGATCACGGCGCTTCGGGGTTCATTCCGAAATCCTCCAGCGCCGCCGTGCTTGGCGAAGCCATCAGGCAGGTGCTGGATGGCAACACCTGGATACCCGAAAGCATTGCCGGCAGCAGCAGTGCCGGTGCCGACGACGAAGAGCTGCGCATTGCCGACCAGATCAGTCAGCTCACGCCCCAGCAGTTTCGCGTCATGCAGATGCTGGGGTCGGGCAAGCTCAACAAGCAGATTGCCTACGAGCTCAATATCTCGGAAGCAACCGTGAAGGCACACATGACCCACATATTGCGCAAGCTGGGTGCCACCAACCGCACACAGGTGGTGCTCATGGCCGCCAAGCTGGGCCTGCCGACAGACCCTGCCGATTCATCGGGATTCTAGGACACATTATTGGAGACGCTGACACCATTGACGGGTGTCATGCGGCGGTGTGCCGCCAGAAATGCACGCATGGATGCCGGCCGCACCGGCTTGGTCAGCACCACATAGCCCCGCTCCCGGGCCGCACGCTTCAGTGCGTCGCTGCCGTCCGCAGTCAGCAGGGCGCCAGTGATGCCGGGCTTGCGTTCCCTCAGGCAATCCAGTGCATCCAGCCCATCAAGACGATCGTGCAGATGGTAGTCGACCAGCAGGACATCGGGCGCATGGCGCATCGCCTGAATGGCATCATCCACCGTCATGGCGCCGATGACTTCGATGTCCCACCGCTCCAGCAAGGCGGCCATGCCTTCCAGAATGTCTGAATCGTTATCCACGCAAAGCACCCGCAGACCCGCAACCCGCTGGTCGCGTACGGGCTGATCCCGCCGGGTGTCTGCCTGGCGCAACGGCGGCGCCACCCTGGGGACGACAATGGAAAACATGCTGCCCCGGCCAACCACGGAATGCACCTGCAATCGGTGCCCCAGCAGGCGCGAGATGCGCTGGCAAATTGACAGGCCCAGACCCAGACCCCGTCCATCCCAGTCGAACGGCTGTTCAAAACGATGGAACTCGTCGTAGATCTGTCGCAAGTGGTGTTCGGGAATGCCGGGACCGGTGTCGCAGACCAGCAGGACCACTTCACCCTGGCTGACACGGGCGGCGAGCACGATTCTGCCGCTGCGGGTGTAGCGCAAGGCATTGGCCAGGAAGTTCTGCAGGACCCGGCGCAACAGGCGCTTGTCGGTCCGGACGTAGCTGCGGCGGCCGTACAGGCGCATCTCCAGCCCCCGCCCCTTGGCCATGGGCGCATACTGGTCAAAGAGTTGCTGCAGCAGCTCGCGTACATCCACATAACCCTCTTCGGGCTGCAGCACACCTGCATCCAGGCGTGAAACGTCCAGCAGGCCGTCGAGCAATTCTTCTGCCGCACGCAAGGAAGCGTCAATGCGTTCGGCAAGGTGTACCCGCTCTTCGTTGCTTTGGGATTCACGCATGGCCGATGAAAACAGGCGGGCTGCATTGATGGGCTGCAAGACGTCGTGACTGACTGCCGTCAGAAAGCGCAGACGGGACTCCTGCGCCATCTCGGCTTCCTGGGTGCGTTCGGTCACGCGCTGCTCCAGCGTTTCGTTGATCTCCCTGAGCTCACGCTCGACCCGCTTGTATTCGGTCACATCGCTGAAACTGGTCACATAGCCGCCACCGGGCAGGGGCCGGCCACGGGACTCGATGACATGACCGGATTGCAGGGTCCGCTCGAACACATGAGATGACCCCCTGCGCATGAACGCCAGCCGCTTGGCAATTTCGGTGTCTATGTTCAGGTCTTGCGGCCGTCCCAGCTCGCCACGCTGGGCGTTGTGCTTGATCAGATCGGCCACGGGCCGGCCCACAAACAGCATACCGGGCGGGTATTCAAAAATCTGCTGATAGCGGTTGTTCCAGGCCACCAGACGCATGTCGGAATCCACCACACTGACGCCCTGATCAATGTTCTCCAGCGTAGCCAGCAGGATATCGCGGTTGAAGCGCAACTCCTGGCCTGCTTCGTCCAGCACCGCCACGACCGCTGCCACCTCCATGCCGGAGCCCTTGAGGACGCTGGTCAGCACCAGACGGGCGGAGGCGGCCCCCACCGCTGCTGCCAGCAACAGCTCGGTAAACTGTATCCATTGCCGATCGGCGCGCAGATCCGCCGTGACGGGCCGGTTGATCTGTCGGGCGTGCTCTTCAAAGGCCCGCTGCGCCGGCTTCTCGCCAATGATGCGCTCGGCAAGTGTCTGGAGGTCCCTGACCTGCAGGGTACCGGACCAGTGACCAGCCTCCAGGCTGCGCCTTGCAGCGTAGGGGTCCAGAAAGGGTTCGGCGCGCAGGCGATCGCCCAGGGAAGGCGGCCACCGCACCGATACCGCCAGCAAGGTGGTGATATTGAGCACCAGTGACCAGAAGGTTCCGTGAGTGAGGGGATCCCACCTGTCCATGCCAAACAGCTGCTGCGGCCGCAGCCACTCGATACCGAAGGGCCCCACGGACAGCCATGCTGCATCAAACCAGCCGGCTTCCGTCAGGGTGGGCAACAGCAAGGTGTACATCCACATCACAAAACCGATGACCAGGCCGGAAAGCACGCCCTGTCGGCTCAGGCCCCGCCAATAGAGGCCCCCAATGAGGGCAGGCGCAAATTGCCCCACCGCAGCAAAGGCCATCAGGCCGAACGCGGCCAGTGCCGTATCGCTGACGCTGGCGCGGTAGTAGCCATAGGCCAGTGCCGCCATGCTCATGATGGCAATGCGGCGAATCCACAATACCGTGGAAGCGACACTTCCGCGACTGGCCTGCGCCCACCGGCCACGCAACAGCAGAGGCATGACCAGGTCATTGCTGATCA
>DATGUI010000083.1:0-2532 GCA_035301405.1 Burkholderiaceae bacterium | reverse complement strand
GGTGGATGGTCTCGCCCGTGCTGCCCCTGTGGGTGATCATGCTCGGGTGGGCGCTGCTGGCCCTGGCAGCGGCCGGGTTGCTGGCCGGCGTGGGGAAGGCGGGCACCGAATCATCTGGCCAGTCGCATCCCGTCTGGCGTGTGTTCAGGCTTTCTGTGGCGGCCATCATGGCTTTGTGGGCCATCATGCTGGTCGTCAGTGTGGCGGCAGGTGGGCGTGACCTCACCCGGCCGTTGGCGCCGTTTGTGGCCGGGCAGGCCTCGGGGGCGGGCGCGGCGGTCTCCGGCACCCAGTCAGCCGCAAAGCCGGTATTTACCGAGGTGCACTCCGAACAGGAACTGGATCATGTGCTTGCCAACACCAGTCAGCCGGTCATGCTGGATTTTTATGCAGACTGGTGTGTGTCGTGCATACAGATGGAAAAATTCACCTTCAGTGATCCTGCCGTCGCAGAACGCATGGCGCGTTTTACCCTGGTGCAGGCCGATGTGACGCGTAACTCGCCCGAGCATCGTGCGCTGCTCAAGCGCTTCGATCTGTTTGGCCCACCCGGCATCATCTTCTTTGATCCCGACGGCACGGTACGTTCCGAAGAGCGTGTGGTCGGCTTCAAGGATGCCGCCGCTTTCGGGGCCATACTGGATCAGGTTCTGGCCCCCTGATTCCCTGCCCGCCGGCATCCCTGCGGAGTGATCAGGCCGATTCTTTCAGCAGGCGTGCAGCTTCCAGCGCAAAATATGTCAGGACGCCATCACCGCCGGCCCGCTTGAAAGCCACCAGCGATTCCATCATGACCTTGTCGTGATCCAGCCAGCCATTGGCAGAGGCGGCCTTGATCATGGCGTATTCGCCACTGACCTGATAGGCATAGGTTGGAAGCTTGAATGCCCGCTTGACATCACACAGCACGTCCAGATACGGAAGACCGGGCTTCACCATGACCATGTCGGCGCCTTCGCGGATGTCGGCCGCCACTTCGCGCAGCGCTTCGTGACGGTTGGCCGGATCCATCTGGTAGGTTTCCTTGGACGAGGCACCCAGGTTGGCGGCCGAGCCCACGGCATCCCGGAAAGGGCCGTAAAAGGCGCTGGCATACTTGGCTGAATAGGCCATGATGTTGGTCAGGCTGTGGTCGTTTTCTTCCAGGGCGGCACGTATGCGCCCGATGCGCCCGTCCATCATGTCGCTGGGTGCAATAATATCCACACCGGCTTCGGCCTGGGCAAGCGCCTGCTGCACCAGCACGTCCACGGTGGGTTCATTGACGATATAGCCGCTGTCATCCACGATGCCATCTTGCCCATGGCTGGTATAGGGGTCCAGGGCCACGTCGGTCAGTATGCCCAGATCGGGGAAATTCTGTTTCAGCGTGCGCACCACTTCGGGAATCAGCCCTTGCGGGTTGGCGGCTTCGCGACCGTCAATGGTCTTGAGGCTGCTTTCTATCACCGGAAACAGGGCGAGCACGGGTATGCCCAGCTCCATGCACTGCTGGGCCGCCTCCAGCACGGTGTCGCGCGAATAGCGCACCACGCCAGGCATGGAGGGCACGGCCTCCCGGACGCCTTCGCCTGCCTTGACAAACACCGGATAGATGAGATCGCTGGTCGTCAGCGTGTGCTCGCGTACCAGGCGCCGGACAAAGTCGGTGCGGCGATTGCGCCGCAGGCGGGTGGTGGGAAAATCAGCAGAGAAAATAAAATCGGTCATCAGTCAGCTCCGGAAAATCAGGGTTTTCCAAAAAGTGAGGGAGAAATCAGGGAACAGTCTGGGGGGATATCCAGTTTTCAATATGGTGGGTGGCCTCTTCAACACCAATACGCTTGGTAGAGGAAAAGGCCACGGTGTGCAGGGCACCGATCTGGGCCAGATCCTTGCGGGCCTTGGCAAGTGCCTTGACCCGCTGCCCGTAGGGCAGTTTGTCGGCCTTGGTCAGCAGTGCCAGCACGGGGATGCCGGTAGGCGCGATCCAGTCGGCCAGCCGGCGATCGCGTTCGGTGACCCCTCGCCGGATGTCCACCATGAGCACGATGCCAGCCAGTGAACTGCGTGTGCGCAGGTAGCCACCCAGCACTTCGGCCCATTGTTCCTGGGTGCGGCGGTCGACGGCCGCATAGCCGTAGCCCGGAAGGTCAACCAGAAAGCCCAGCCACGCATCGGGATGCAACGGATCGGGAATGCCAAAAAAGTTGATCAGGCGAGTCCGCCCCGGCGTCTTGCTGGAAAAGGCCAGTCGCCGCTGATTTGTCAGGGTGTTGATGGCAGAGGACTTGCCACTGTTTGAACGCCCGACAAAGCAGACTTCGGCCGTTGTGGGCGGCGGAAGCTGGTCGAGTTGGGCCGCCGAAATGGCGAAGGTAGCACGATGCAGCAAAGACACGGGAAATAGCCTGGGCAGAATTTTCTTCCCCCTATTGTATAATTACCGGTTTGAAACCGTTGGTTTCCTATTCTGATCGAACCCATGGCCGAGGTCTTCATGAAGCGTGTGCTCTCTAGTATGGTAATAACCGGCAGTCTGCTGCTCGTGTC
>DATGUI010000082.1:0-3776 GCA_035301405.1 Burkholderiaceae bacterium | reverse complement strand
GCCGACATGGAGATCATGGACCTGCACAGCACCAAACGCATGTGTGCGGACCAGTCCCTCATGCAATATGAACAAGCCGTCGCACAACGGTTACGCGATGTTACCAACTGGGCCATTACCCGCACACCCCAGGGAAGTGCCGGGCAACCTGCCCTGACTCTGCGTTTCAAGGACGATGCCCAGTGGGTACTGTCCGCCACACCCACAGCCAAGCACACTTATGGTGGCGACGGCGAAACCATGTTTCTTGAAATCGCTCCTCAAACCATTCAATGTGCCGATCCAGTGACTTCAGCGCAGCAATGCCTGTCTGTCCGCACCGTGCAATACGATGCATCCGGCATACAGCAATCACGCGGAGAATGGCAACCGTTTTACGGGACGATAGATGGTTATCAGCACAACGAAGGTGTGCGTAATATCGTTCGCATCAAGCGCTATCCACTGCGAGACACGTCAACCAGTGCCGCCCGTCATGCCTATGTCCTGGACACCATTGTGGAAAGCGAAGCGGCAAACAGCACGCAGGCACCGGCAGTTCAGCCCGGTACGCAAAACAATGCGCAACCAACTACGCAGTCGGGCACCCATTGGCCCATGCAACAGCAGCCAATGCAGCAACCCACGCAGCCGGGCGGCCCTGCCACGCCGCAGTCAGGCGTGCAACCTGGGACTCAGCCAGGGGCCACGCACGGCATTCAATAATTCATTTTTTATAACCAGCAGGAGAGAACCGTGAAATATCTGAAAAATATCAATGCCCTTGCCCTGGCCGCCGCGCTCGGACTGACGCTGACTGTCACAGGGTGCTCGGTTATCCGTGGACAGCAGTCTGCCGGCGAGTATGTCGATGACGCCACCATTACCGCCAATATCAAGGCCAGAATGATAGAAAGTGACACGGTCAATGCAGGCGCAGTCAATGTAGAAACATTGAACGGTGAAGTGTCACTGAGCGGCTTTGCCAAGAGCGATGCTGAAAAGGCCCGTGCCGGACAGATCGCCAGCAATGAACGGGGTGTCAAAAACGTTCATAACGACCTGGTCATTCGCCCATAAACACAGTACGGCAGCCGGCCTGCAGCCGGCTGCGCCACCCGGACAAACCCACGCAACCGGAAAGGAATCACCATGAATGAAGACACAATCAAAGGTAATTGGAAACAGTTCAAGGGAAAGGTCAGAGAACAATGGGGCAAGCTGACTGACGATGATCTTGAAGTGGTGGCTGGAAATCGCGACCAGCTTGTCGGAAAGATCCAGGAACGATTCGGTGTAGCGCGCGACGAGGCCGAAAAACAGGTCACCGACTGGGAGACCCGCAACCATTATCGCTGGTAAGCCAGCCGCAAAGGAGAACACCTATGCTGAAGTGGGCAATCATCTTTGCCATTGTCTCTGTGATCGCAGGGGTATTTGGTTTCACCGGCATCAGCGCCGGCACGGCATCCATCGCCAAGACGCTGTTCTATCTGTTTGTGATAATCACCATCATCCTGATCGTGCTTGGCCTTCTGGGTGTTGGCATGGTTTGATCGTGCCTTGCCACCGCAACGGAGAACGCAAAACATGACAACCACGTACAAGGTCGGCGACCACGTGAGCTGGAACTCGGAAGCCGGCCGCGTGCGTGGTCGAATCACCAGGATTCACAAGCAGGATTTTGACTGGAAGGGCTACACTCACCATGCCAGCAGCGATGAACCGCAATACGAAATAAAAAGCGACAAGACGGATCATGTTGCCGTGCATAAGGAGAGTGCCCTCAGGCGTTTGAAGCACTGACGCACCGAGCGACCGCAAGAAACTGCCGCTCTAATATTCAAAGGTGATTACATTGCACGATGCCTTGCGCCGCCGTTTGTACTGCTGAATGTGTCTGATTAAATTGAAAACAAGTGACAGAGTCCTGTAGTAAGTAGCAAATCCGGACATTGCGGAACAAACATCATCCTCTGCGAACGACAACGTGTACTAAACGCGCTCCAGAACCAGCGCAATACCCTGCCCCACGCCAATACACATAGTGCATAACGCATAACGCCCGCCGGTGCGTTTCAGTTCACCCGCTGCCGTCAATGCCAAACGAGCGCCGGAAGCACCCAGTGGGTGACCATAAGCAATTGCACCACCATTGGGATTCACATGCTCGGCATCGTCAGGTAGCCCCAATTCGCGCGTGACCGCCAAGACTTGCGCGGCAAATGCCTCATTCAGCTCGATCATGTCCATGTCAGCAATGCCAAGGCCGGTCATTGCCAGTACCTTGCGTACTGCTGGTACTGGACCAAAACCCATGATTCGTGGCTCTAGTCCTGCAACAGCCATGCCCACGACACGAGCTACAGGTGTCAGATCATGCTGATTCACAGCTCGCCCACTGGCGAGCAGAATTGCGCAGGCACCGTCATTAATCCCCGATGCATTGCCCGCTGTCACCGTACCCTCAGGATGAACGATCGGTTTCAAACGTGCAAGAGCCGCTGCGCTCGTCTGGCGAGGGTGTTCATCCTGCTCCACCACGGTGGTGTGGCCGCGATGAGTCACCGATACACTCATGATCTCATTGACAAGCACGTCGCCCTGGATGGCCTGCGCGGCCCGCTTCTGACTACGCAGTGCAAAGGCATCCTGGTCTCCACGGGATATCTGAAACAACTCGGCGACATTTTCTGCTGTTTCTGGCATGGAATCAATGCCAAACTCGCGCTTCATGACAGGATTGACAAATCGCCAACCCAATGTGGTGTCGAACAGTTGTTGCTGTCGGGAAAACGCCTGATCACCCGTGCTCATGACGTAAGGCGCACGAGACATGGACTCGACACCACCTGCGATCAGCAAGTTCGCTTCACCACTTTTTATGGCACGCGCTGCTGTGCCAATCGCATCCAGACCCGATGCACAAAGCCGGTTGATGGTAGTGCCGGGTACATTTGTCGGCATGCCCGCAAGCAAGGCCGCCATGCGTGCAACGTTGCGGCTGTCTTCGCCGGCTTGATTGGCACAACCGAAGATGACATCGTCAACATTCTGCCAGTCGATCGCGGGATAACGATCCATCAACGCACGAAGCGGCAAGGCAGCCAGGTCATCCGCCCGCACGGCCGACAAGGCACCACCATAGCGCCCAAAGGGCGTTCTGATACCATCGCACAAATATGCTTCAGTCATGGTCATGGAAATACCCTGTTCATCATTGAATCCACTCCCACCTGTCATTCAATTGAAATCTCTGCCTGCGCACTGCCGCAAGTGTTGGCTTGCGTCGTCGCTCCAACGTAAAGGCTCATTGCATCGCGTGTTTACCGACAACTGAAAAACATCAGGTCGGTTGTAGTGACCCGCCGAATCCAGCGAAAGCTTCTCCTGGCTGACTGCAGAAAGGTCCAAGTCGGCGTACATGATCGTTTCCTCGTAGAAATTCTGCTCAACAATCCATTGGCCATCTGGCCCGATGATTCCTGAGCCACCAGCAAGCACGAACTCATCACGATCCCCCGTACGTCCAGGGCTTACAAGAAGCTCTGGCACCAGACCAAAATCCATCTTTATATCGTCGCGACGCAACACTGAACCCATGGCAATGACAAAGCAGCGGCCTTCAAACGCGTAATGGCGTGATGCCAACGCGTTGTGCTCGGGTATATCGGGAAATGCGGCCACATGAATCTGCTCACCAAGCGCATGCATGGCAAAGCGGTTCAAGGGCATCCAATGCTCCCAGCAAATGCAACCTCCAATACGACCAGCCGTTGTGTCATAAGCCTGCAGCC
>DATGUI010000081.1:0-3305 GCA_035301405.1 Burkholderiaceae bacterium | reverse complement strand
CTGGCCGCCCATGCCGACAGTCAAAAGATCCGGCGTATCGAACGCTTTCTGGATCAGAGGATTCCTGTCGAAACCATTCCTGGCCTCGAGCCGACTGTGGTGGCCAGCCCCTCATCGGCAAAAAAATCCAGACGCAGACAGCCCCAGCGTGGCAAGCCCATGCAGCCGGGAATGGCGGCTCGCAAGGGCGGAAAAAGCCGGGCCAGGAAAGGCTTTGGTCATGAGCAGGGCGGGCAGGGTGGTCAACCGCTGCGCCGCCGTGAAAGGGCAGGCAATGGTGCCGCCGCACCACTGGCGGCAGGTGCAAAGACCGCGACCAGGCGGGGTGGCAAGGGAGCTGGCAAGGCCGTTCGGCGTTCGTCAGCCGACAGGCATGCTGCGACCGCCGCTCGGTAATTCATTTGTCTGCAGTTAAGATTTGCAGCTTGGGCGGTCCGTTATGAATCGCCCTGGTGTCTTCTGGCGAGGTTGGCCAGCTTTCTCTGTGCGGTGAGATAGCCTTCCTTCTGGTGACGCCGGATGGTCGCCATGGAGAAGTCATACGCAGCGGCCAGGGGTTCCCTTTCTGATCCATCACGCACAATATGGGTGATTGACGTGGACGTACCCTGGCCCATCAGGCGGTCATACCGTGGATGTTCCTGCAGGCGCGCAGCATCAGCTTGCGGCAGGCTGATCATGATGTCGTCCACCAGCGACTGGAATTCCTGAACCAGCTCTCTGACATGGGCGTCGTTCCGTATGCGTTCGCCATAGATGATTTCATCACGCCGGGAAAACACTTCCGCCAGATTGGTGGGCAGGGGCCGTTCCCCGGGGAACAGGTCAACCAGGAAAATCTGCTTGTTGTCTGTGCCGCACGTATTGAGTACATGTTCCAGTGGCGAATTGCTGACAATGCCGCCATCCCAATAGTGGCGATCGTTGATGGTGGTCCAGGGAAACAGCGGTGGCAAGCTGCAGCTGGCCAAAATGTGCTCGGGCGTGAAGGTATCAATGTGGCTGTCGAAAAACACCTGCTCACCCCGGTCAACTTCGACAGCAGAAATGATCAGACGAACGGGGCTCTCTGACAGCTTGTCAAAATCAATATAGCGGGTCAGAAGATCCCTGAGCGGCGTCAGATCGTACAGACTGGTCCATTGTGCCGGCCACCATTCTCCCTGGAATCCGGCTGGTGTCATCCAGCGTGGGCGGAAAAAATCAGGAATCCCCCATATCACCGAGTTGCCGATGGCAAATGCCCGGCCAATGGCTTCAGGTGTGGCCTGACTGGCGCTGACGCCGATTTCCTGCCAGAAGGCCTCGACGGCTTCCGCATAGTTTGCCGGGTTGCCGGCAATGAGGGCGCCGTTGATGGCGCCGATGGACACGCCGCCAACGACGCTGGGCATGATGCCGTCCTCGTGCATGGCTTTGATCACGCCGCACTCGAAAGCACCCAATGCCGCACCACCCTGAAGCACCAGAATGGTCTCGTGTGCCAGGTCCTTCAGGTTGTCCGAGGCGTCGGCCAGCTTGGCGTGGGCACCGGATACCGGCGTCCTGTCCCGGATAAGGGTTTCAATGAGCTGGGTTTCCTCAGGGGGCCGACCAGTAGAAAACAGGCCGATGATCCGGTCATCCTGCAGGTAGAACTCGGCAAATGACGAGTCTCCAAGCTTGCCGCGCGTGATCCGGCGATCCGCAGCACGACTGGTGCCCAGAAACGTAAAGCTGAAATCAAGGAAATCGCAAAAATAATGCAAGACGCTGGTGTAGGGAATGCGCTGACCCAGCATGTTGCGAGCCGCCAACTGCCCTTGCTCACGAGCATTTTGCCAATGCATGGCGCGTTGACGTTTGCCATCATTATCCAGATAGCTCACGACATCGCCGGCGGCGTATATATCCGGTGCGGTGGTTTGCAGGAACTCGTCCACGACAATGCCATCTTGAGCCTGGATGTCGGAGCCGGCAAGCAAGTCCGTCTGCGCTTCTGTGCCAATCGCCATGATCAGCGTGTCGCACGCAAGCGTCTGCCCGGTGCTGGTCTCAACGCCCGTGACCCGTTTGCTGCCCAGGATTCGGGTCACCGTTTGCTCAAGGTGCACACCAATGCCATGACGCCGGCAGCCTTCCAGAAAATAGGCCGACAGTTCCGGGGAATGAATTCTCGGGAAAACACGATCGGTGCGATCGATCAGACTGACGGACAGACCCATGCTGGTCAATGAACTGGCCAGTTCCATGGCGATGAAGCTGGTCCCGACAATGACGACGGGCCCGTCGTTTTTCGCTACCCAGTGACGCAACGCCTGGGCGTCGGACAGGGTGCGGAAAGTGAAGACTCCCGATTTTTGAGTGCCTGGCAGGGTGAGTTGCCTTGCACGCCCCCCGGTTGCAATCAGCAATTTGCCATACTGATAAACCGTACCGGACTGATCCCGCACCTGATGCATGGCGGGTTCAATGGCTGCTACCTTGCAACCCAGGCGCAATGACAAATCATTTTGCTCATAGCTGGCAGGGTTGGCCAGTCTGATCTGATCGCCAGAGAGCCGGCCGGTAATGAACCCCTTGGTCAGCGGAGGGCGGTTGTATGGATAGTCAGGCTCGGCGCCAAGCATGAGGATGGAGCCCTTTTCTCCCTCGTTGCGCAGCGTCTGGGCAGCGGTGACCGCAGCAAGCCCGCTACCGATGATCAGAAAGTCAGCCTGGGGGATCGTCATGCTGCGTTCTCCACGACCTCCGCCAGATCGGTCCCGTCGAAGGTCAGGGTAAAGCGATGGCGCGGGGCGCCGGGGCCCTTCTGGAGGGCCAGGCGCAGGTCGCAGCCATCAAGCGTGGCTGATTTGATGTCGATTTCCTCATCAGCCTGCCACGCCTGACCCGTGATTTTCTGGTATTTCTGCTCCAGCTCGATGTGGAAGGCATTGCCGTTGCTGTCTTCCCACGCCCAGGCGCCTTCCACCTGTGCGGGTACCACCCACATGTAAATGCCGATGCCACTGACTTCGAGCGTGGCGTCGGGCGTCCAGTCGCCCATGTCAAAGGCATGAGAGACAATGCGCGTTCCGGGTCGCAGCTCTTTCAGCAGTCGGGGCCGCAAATCGATATTGATGGAGTGCAGCAGGTACATGGTGACCACGGTAGCCTCGCGGATGTCTGCTGAAAAAATGTCTTCTTCAATGAAATCAACGAGAAACTCCACGCGCGAATCGGCAGCGTATTCCATGGCCTCGGCAACCCGCATCGGATCCAGCTCGATGCCGACACCCGAGGTGTTTCTGGTCATGGCTGCGGCCACCACAATCCGGCCATCG
>DATGUI010000080.1:0-4730 GCA_035301405.1 Burkholderiaceae bacterium | reverse complement strand
GGGTCGGGTCGGCCCCATGAGCTGGATGCGCTCCATGCAACTGATCGGGCCAACGTCCTGCTGATGTTTCGTGCCCTGTCACGGGGACCGAAGACTTCATCTGATCACGTGGGTTTCTGACAGAAATATCGATTGGCATTTCCAGGTGACGGGTGCACTTGCCACTGTTGCTCTCTGTGTTGCTCGCTTGCTTTGCAACCTGTGCGGTTCATTGACCCTGCATTGATGCCGCTCACGGGCGTGGGCTGGCGGTGCCGCTCCTTCCCTCCGCTGTCTTTTCAAGACAGAAGGTCGGTCAGGGTCGGCACCCGCCATCCCCGCTGGGCAATGTGCAAGCCTGAACCGGGAGGCCGGCATGGCCCGGTTTTCTGTCCCGCAGGGACAGCTGAGGGCCAGTCGGCGCTCCCGGGGCGGGCCGGACCCATGCGCTGGATGCGCTCCATGCACTGACCGGACCCATGCGCTGCTGACCAGACACATGTACAGGTGGGACCCACGAACCGGTCGGACCTGCAAACCGGACAGCGCCATCACCGACACTCTGCCCCTGATGGTACGATCAGACACAACAAGAGCCCGCCTCCCACCACATGCAGGCTCGCATCCCCCTACTTTTCGGAGGTAACGACTGTGTCCACACAAGCAGCACTGGAGTGTGTAAGCCAACACCGTTGTTTCAACGGCAGTCAGCGATTTTACCGGCATGACTCCACAGAAATAGGCCTGTCCATGGCGTTTTCTGTTTTCATCCCCCCCCAGGCCGAGAAAGCTCAGGTACCCGTATTGTTCTTTCTTGCCGGGCTGACCTGCACTGAAGAAACCTTCATGATCAAGGCCGGTGCACAACGCATGGCTGCCCGGCACGGCCTGATGCTGGTTGCCCCGGATACCAGTCCCCGCGGGGCAGGCATTGCGGGCGAGGATGATGACTGGGATTTTGGCACCGGTGCAGGTTTCTATCTTGATGCCACCCAGGCACCCTGGTCCACGCACTATCGCATGGAAAGCTATGTCACCAAAGAGCTGTTCTCCATTGTCACCACCCAGTTGCCCGGTGATGCACAGCGTGTCGGCGTTACCGGTCATTCAATGGGCGGACACGGCGCCCTGGTGCTGGCGCAGCGTCACCCGGCGTTGTTCAAGTCCGTTTCCGCCTTCGCGCCGGTAGCGGCCCCCAGCCGGTGTCCCTGGGGCGAAAAAGCCTTCAGCAACTATCTGGGCGCTGATCGCAGTCAATGGCAGCAGTACGACGCCAGCGCCCTGATGGCCAGCTCAAAGCGGCCGTTCCCAGACGGAATACTCGTTGATCAGGGCCTGGCCGATGGCTTTCTGGATGATCAGTTGCATCCGGAGCAGTTCGAGCAGGCCTGCCAGCAGGCCGATCAGCCCCTGACCTTGCGGCGCCATGCGGGTTACGACCATGGCTACTATTTCATTTCCACCTTCATGGATGATCACCTGGCGTTTCATGCCCGGAATCTGGGCGTCTCAACGTAGCAATCGCCACTGACCGTCTTTCACGGTAATAAGCTCTCGCCCGCGCTCGTCAAAGCCGCTGTGGTCGTCGGAGGTCATGTTGTAGACGCCCTGTGTGGCGACCAGTTCGGTGGTTGCTTCCAGGGCATCGCGCAGGGCGGCACGGAATGCCGGTGTGCCGGGCTGTGCGGCTTCAGCGGCTTGCGGAATCGCCTCTTGCAGCAGCAGGCCGGCGTCAAAGACGTTGGCGCCAAAGGTGGCCGGTGCCTCGTCGTGCAGCTCGATATAGCGGTCAATGTACCCCTGCACAATCGGCTTGGATGGGTTGTCTTCATCAATTTCTGGCAGAACCAGCATCAGGCTGGCGGCCAGAATGGTGTCTTCGACGTGTTCAGCACCGAGCTTGAGAAAGGCATCCAGCGCGGCGCCGTGGGTCTGGTAAAACTGCCCCGGATAACCCTGTTTCTTGAGTGTCACCTGGGGCAGCACTGCCGCGCCGCCGGTGGCAGCGACCAGGACGGCATCCGGCTTGGCTGCCAGAAGCTTGAGTGACTGGCCGGTCACAGAACTGTCGGTGCGCTGAAAGCGCTCGGTCGCGATAATGTCAATGTCATGCTGGCTGGCGAGCTCCTGCGTGACTTTCAGCCAGTTTTCGCCATAGGCGTCGTTCATGCCGATGAAACCCAGGGTCTGGACGCCGGTATCTGCCATGTGTTCAATCAACGCCTGGGCAATGATGTCGTCATTTTGTGTGGTCTTGAATACCCAGGACTTGTCCGGAGTCATGGGCACTACCACGGCTGCCGTACCCACTGGTGCCAGCATGGGGGTGCCGGATTCTGCCATGAATTGAATGATGCCCATGGCGTTGGGCGAGCCCGTGGGGCCGATGAGAGCATCAATTTTTTCTTCCGACAGGAGTTTCTTGACCGATGTCACGGTTTGCGTCGGATCGCTGGCATCATCCAGAGCGATATATTCAATATCAAGCTCGCCGGCCCGCCTGGGCAGCAGGGGGACGGTATTGTGCTGGGGAATGCCAACCAGTGCCGTGGGCCCGGTGGCAGAGGTCACTACACCGATCTTGACTTGTGCCATGGCCGGTGCGGACATAGTCATGCCGAGTGCCAGCAAGCTGGACACAAACATCCTTTGCGGACCCCTGAACAGACGGGTGAAAATGAAAGACAAGGGGCTTGACGACATGAAGGGCTCCATTAGACCATTGGGCATGGCACCGAGATGCCGGGCCATCGATACAGAAAGAAAAGAAATCGTGGTGACTGGCCGGCATGGGCAGGGAACTTATTGCACCAGAACCGGTCCTATTAGCACTCAGACCTATCGAGTGCTAAAATTGCTCGTGCAGGCATGGCACATCATTTTAATGTGTGTTTTCAACCTCTTCAAAGGATCACATTATTCAGATGACTCAACAAACTCAGGCTCTGACGCTAACCAGCAATCAGCTGGAATCAGCCATTTCCAATCCGGGTGGGGTAGGCACAATAGAAGCCTATATCAGCGCGGTTTACCGCATGCCCATGCTTACCCGCGAGGAAGAAGTCGAGCTGGGCGAGCGCATGCGTGATCACGCCGATCTCGACGCAGCCCGTCAGCTGATCATGTCCCATCTTCGTCTGGTTGTATCCATTTCACGTCAATATCTGGGTTACGGACTGGCGCATGCCGACCTGATCCAGGAAGGCAATATCGGCCTCATGAAGGCCGTGCGCCGGTTTGACCCTTCCCGTGGCGTGCGTCTGGTTTCCTTCGCCGTTCATTGGATCAAGTCCGAAATTCACGAATACGTCATTCGTAACTGGCGGTTGGTCAAGGTGGCCACCACCAAGGCGCAGCGCAAGCTCTTCTTCAACCTCCGGCGCATGACTCCCGACGGGCAAACCCTTAATCCCCGGCAGGTTGACGACATCGCACGTGAGCTCAACGTACGCCCCCAGGATGTCAGCGAAATGGAAGTCCGCATGTCCGGGCGCGATATGGGCTTTGAAGTCCCTGTCGAGGACGAAGACGGTTTCGCTCCGGTCTCCTGGCTCTCTGACAACGGCCACCAGGAGCCATCCCAGGTGCTCGAGCGTCAAGAGATCGACACCCTGCATGGAACCGGCTTGCACAATGCTCTGGCCGATCTGGACCCGCGTTCGCGTCGCATTGTTCAAGCCCGCTGGCTGCAGGACGACAGCGGCTCTACCTTGGCCGAGCTGGGTGAAGAGTTCGGTGTCTCCGCAGAGCGCATTCGCCAGATCGAGGCCGCCGCATTCAAAAAACTGCGAGCAACGCTGTCAGACAGCCACGCCTGACGACGTTACTGCTCGGCTGTCAATTATTGTTGCAATTATAGCGTGGCAAACCTGAACCAATCCTGATCAGCGAAGCCTAATCAGGACGACACCCGGCTTTGTGTGCTTAGGGCCGGGTGTTTCAGACACCTGTTTCCAGCTTCTCCTCTTCCTTTCCCCTAGGAAACCGGTGTTTTCTTCAAGGGCGCCAGTGGCGCCCTTTTTTTCATGGCAGTCGGCATTCCGGGTAGCAGCCTAGAGCAACTGTCGGATGTCCGAGGCGATTTCATCGGCGGGAGCATCGCCGGATATCAGGACGCGGGGCTCGCCTTTCTGGTCAAAGACATAAAACGATGCCGAGTGATCCATGCTGTAGTCTTCCGTGGCGTTTTCGGGTGCCCTGGCATAATAAACCTTGAATGACTTGGCCGTTTTCTCAAGCTGCTTGTCCGAGCCTGTCAGCCCCATGAAGCGATCATCAAAGGCTTGCACATATTCCTGAAGAATTTCTGGGGTATCACGTTCGGGGTCGACCGTGATGAAAACGACCTGTACATTGTTGGCCTGATCATCAAGCAGCTCCAGCGTATGGGCCATTTCGGCGAGAGCAGTAGGGCAGATATCGGGGCATTGGGTAAAGCCAAAGAAGACGACAGTGACCTTGCCGGAAAAGTCCTCCAGGGTGCGGAGTTCACCAGTGGTGTCTGGCATGGACAAGGCCTTGCCGTAATCGGTTCCGGATAAGTCAGTGCCGAGAAATTCAGTGGGCTTATCAGCGGAGCAGCCTGCCAGCACGGCGGCCAGGACAACAGAAACAAAAATGCGAAATACAGACATGGAGCAGGGCAAGCGTGACACCCGGGTTCAAAGCAGGTTCACCCAGTGATCAAGCAGCAGGGAACCGAACAGTAAAGCCAGATAAATGATGGAATAACGGAAAAGTTTGCGCGCCAG
>DATGUI010000079.1:0-39145 GCA_035301405.1 Burkholderiaceae bacterium | reverse complement strand
CAGAGTTTTTTCCGTGGCAAGATTGCTTCGTTCAAGACGCCCAAGCAGTTGATTGTGACCGATGCCCTGCCCAGAAACCCGTCTGGAAAAATTCTCAAGCGCGTGCTGCGTGACGAGCTGATTGATCAATGACATCTGCTCATTCGCACTTTGTATCCACTGACAATAAATGGAGACTCACATGACATCCAACGTCAAACACCGTACCCGTCGTACTTTTCTCAAGACCACATCCAGTGCCATCGGCCTGGCCTCCATAGGCTGGCCCGCCCTGTCGTTTGCGCAAAACAACCCCATACGGGTGGCCATGCCCACCATTCTTTCCGGCCGGGTAGCCCAGTTGGGCACGTCGTCGCGCAATGCGGTCATGCTTGAAGTCGACAAGTTCAACGAAGCCGGTGGACTCAATGGCCGCCCCATTGAAATGGTCATCCGGGACTCGCGCGGCCAGCCCCAGGAAGCGGCCCGCGTCACTCGCGAACTCATCAACAGCGATGATTGCGAGTTGCTGCTGGATTGCGAGGCCTCATCGGGTGCCTTTGCCGTTCACGAGGTGGCACGTGACCTGGGCATCTTCTGCTTGCACTCCATTTCGGAAACCTCGTCACTGACGGCCGATCCCAAGCTGCGCAGCCCCAACACCTTCCGTACTGCTCGCCAGGGGATTCACGATTCCATTGTCGGTGGAGCATATGCCGCAAAGGTTGCCAAGGAGCAGGGCATTACCCAGTGGATGGGCTGTTCGCCCGACTATGCCTACGGTCGCGATACCACGGCCGAGTTCTTTGAATACCTGCAGCACTTCAATCCGGACATTGAGCTGCTGGGTGATGTCTGGCCCAAACTGTTCCAGTCAGATTACAGCGAAGTCATCACGCAGATTCTGCGCAAGAAGCCGCAAGCCGTCTATTCCTGCCTGTGGGGTGGAGACCTCACCTCGTTCATTGATCAGGGTAATATCTACGGCCTGTTTGCCGACCGATCCTTCTTTGCCGTCAACATGGCTGACTACACGGCACTGACCGTGGTCAAGAACTTGCCGGAAAGCCTTCATTCCGGCAACCGTTATATCGCTGCATTCCCCGCCACGGAAAAAAACCGCGACTGGGCCGATGCCTACTTTGAAAAGCACAACGAGCTGCCCACCAACTGGTCCTGGCAGGCCGCCACTGGCGTGCAGTTCCTGGTGGCTGCCATGGAAAAGGCTAACTCCACCGACGGCGAGAAGCTGGCTGAAGTCATGCATGACCTCACCATCGAGTCTCCATTCGGTGCAGATGGCACCATCACCATGCGCGGAGAAGACCAGACCATGGTGAACTATGCCGTGGGCTGGGGTGAAGTCATTGCCGATGATCCCTACCTGCCCGATCCGCAGGCCGGTTCCTGGGAGCAGATCTTCGAACTCGAAAAAGAGTGGAAAGAGCGTAACGGCTACCTGTAAGCTTGTGCCCTTGATTGTTGCAGTGCCCGCCAAGGCACTGCAGCAATCCATATGTAAGGTTTAGTGTCCATGCTGTCCAGAAGCAAGAGAACAGCATGGAATCACGGAGATCAATCGTGGATTTAGATGCGCTGCTTTCGTGTGCGACAGACCTGTCCTGTGTGGTTACCCAGACCAGCACCGGACTGATTGTCGGATCGTTGCTGTTTCTGGTGGCCGCTGGCCTCTCTCTCATTTTTGGCGTGCTGGGCGTCATCAACTTTGCGCATGGTTCGTTTTACATGCTGGGCGCGTACTTTGCCCTGTCCGCCTATCGCGCCACAGACAGCTTTATCGTGGCATCGATCGCAGCGGCAGTCGGTGTGGCCGTCATCAGCTGGATCATAGAGCGGTTTTTTATGCGCAAAGTCTATGATTCCGATGTATTGATGCAGTTGCTGGTGTGCTATGCCTTCATCCTGATTTTTGACGATGTCGTCAAGATTTTCTGGGGTGCCGAGTTCCAGGCCATGGGTATGCCGGACTTTTTCCAGGGCGCGCCACTTTTCATTGGCGGCGGGGTCGTTCCCATCTTCTATGTTTATCTCATTGCCATTTCCATGACGGTTGCCCTGGTGTTGTGGCTGATGCTGAGCAAGACCCACTTGGGCAAGGTGGTTCGTGCTGCCGCCCAGAACCCGACCATGACTTCCGTTCTGGGCATCAATACCCAGTGGGTCTATGCCGGCGTGTTTGCGCTGGGCGGCCTGATTTCCGGCCTGGCGGGCGCCCTGGCAGCGCCGGTGCGGTCCATGTCACCGGGCATGGGGTTTTCCATATTGATCGAATCTTTCATTGTCACCGTTATCGGAGGCATGGGCTCCATCAGCGGAGCGCTGATTGGTGCGCTCATCATTGGGCTGGTCCGTTCCTTCGGTTCCATTGGTTTTCCGCTGTTTGTCGAGGGAATCATGTTTGTGGCCATGGCCCTGATCCTCATATTCCGTCCCAGCGGCATCATGGGCAAGAAGGTGTATTCATGAGCAAGTCGAGCAAACGTCTTTCGTTCTGGATAATCGCAGCCATCATTGTGCTGCTGGTTTGCCTGCCCTTTATCACGCCGTCCCGCATGGTGCTTGATTACGTCATTCGATTGGCTGCGTTTGCCGTGTTTGCCACTTCCCTGAATTTCCTGGTGGGGTATGGCGGCATGGTTTCATTCGGCCATGCCATGTTTTTTGGTGCGGGCGCCTATGCTTTCGGGCTGCTTATCCAGAAGGGCGGGGTATCCGTGCCGCTTGCCATTGTGGGTACGCTGGGTTTCTGTGCCCTGGTTGCCGTCGTCATCGGAGCAATCTGCGTACAACTCAAGGAAATCTATTTCGCCTTCCTGACCCTGGCTTTCCAGATGCTGTTCTACAGCATCATCCTCACCTGGACCTCGCTGACCGGGGGTGATCAGGGGCTCATGGGGGGCATACGTCGTGAACCTTTCCTGGGCATAGATCTCGGCCAGTATCTGCACCTCTACTGGTTTGCCTGTACTGTGGCCATCGTCTGCATGCTGGTCATGTGGTATGTGCTCAGCAGTCCGTTTGGCAATACCTTGCGCATGACCCGCGACAACGCGCATCGGGCGCAGTTTCTTGGCGTCAACGTCTGGAAGGTGCGCCTGTATGCTTTTGTGCTGGCCGGCTGCATTGCCGGTGCCTCGGGCATTATCATGGCCCTGTTCGTATCGGGCGCCTATCCGGAGTTTGCCTACTGGACCATGTCCGGAGAAGGCATCTTCATGATCATGATGGGGGGCATCAACAACTTTTTCGGTCCGTTGGTCGGTGCCGGATTGCTGCTCTTGTTCAATGACGTGATCGGTCGCGTGACCGAATACCATGGCGCCGTGCTCGGCGTGGTCATCCTGATATTTGCACTGGGCTTCAGGCGCGGTGTCACCGATTTCGTGTTGCAGTTGTTCAACCGTCAATACACCAAGGGGGAATCCTCATGAAAAATCCCGTTTCTGTTGTCACCGGTGGCCTGAGCGGCATTGGTGCTGCCTGCGTCAGGGCGTTGGTGAACCGTGGTGATCAGGTTATCGTGCTGGATATTACGACCGACTCGACGCTGGTCAACGATATTGCCGACAAGCTGATCCTCCACGAATGCGATGTCACTAACGACGACCAGATGCGTGAGGTAGCCGACAAGATTGCCGCTGAGCACGGCCCCATCAACAACCTGGTCAATTCAGCCGGCATCATTCAGAAACCGGTTGCGCCCGATGAGCTCGACATGCGCACCTGGGATCAGATTGTCAACGTAGACCAGCGCGGTACCTACCTGGCATGTCTGCTATACGGCCAGCAAATGGTGAAAGCCGGGCAGGGTGCTATTGTCAATATTGCCTCCATTGCCGGCATACGCAGCGTGCCGCTGCACTCGTATGGGCCGGCAAAGGCCGCTGTGATTGCCATGACACAATGCCTGGCGTCCGAGTGGGGCCGCGCTGGCGTACGGGTCAACTCGGTTTCGCCCGGCTATACCCTGACACCCGCCCTGCAAGATGCCATCGACAAGGGGCAGCGCGACGTCTCTGCATTGGAAAAATACACGGCACTGGGTCGCATGGTTAAACCCGAAGAAATTGCTGACGCAGTCAGCTTCCTGACTTCACGCGCGGCCGCAGCCATTACCGGCGTGGATCTGCCCGTGGACGCCGGCTGGCTGGTCGGCAATGGCTGGGGTACCTATGGTGGCGTGCGCGAGCCGCGCCGCTGACAAGGAACAACATGCTCAAGATAGAAAACCTCAACAAGTCCTTCGGGGGCGTCAAGGCCACGTCAGACGTGTCCATGAACTTCCCCGCAGGCAGCCTTACTGCCGTGATCGGCCCCAACGGTGCGGGCAAGACCACATTCTTCAATCTGGTGTCGGGTGCCATCCGTCCCGATTCGGGACGCATTTTTCTGGACGGCGAGAACATCGCCGGCCAGCCGGCAGAAGTCATCGTGAAAAAAGGGCTAGGCAGGGCGTTTCAGGTTGCTCAGCTGTTTCCAACACTGACGGTTGAGCAAACCTTGTGCGGCGCACTGGCGTCCATGCTGGGGCAGTCCAGCCGCATGATCGGGCAGTTTCCGTCACCCATATTGCGGGATCAGGTCCATGAAGTCATGGAGCAGTTGCAACTGGTCGACAAGGCCAAGGTCATCAGCGGGCAGTTGTCGCACGGCGATCAGAAACTGCTGGACATTGCCCTGGCGCTGGCGTTGAAGCCCAAGGTGTTGTTGCTGGACGAGCCGATTGCCGGCATGGGACCCGAAGAACGCCAACGCATGATAGATACCGTATACGCGTTGTGGGAATCCAGCGACCTGACTGTTGTTCTCATTGAACATGATATGGAAATCGTCTTTCGGGTCTCGCAAAACATCTACGTGCTCTCTTACGGGCAGGTACTGGCCTACGGCACCCCGGACGATATTCGTAACAACCCCGATGTAATCGAGTCCTATCTGGGCAAACCCAAGGAAGTCGTGGCATGAGCACTGAAGTCATTACTGTGTCAGGGATCAACGCTTTCTATGGGTCCAGCCAGGCACTGTTCGGCTTGTCCCTGGTACTGCATCAGGGCGAGACACTGGCCCTGCTGGGTCGCAACGGTGCGGGCAAAAGTACAACCATGAAGGCCATTGCTGGTGTTCTTCCCGTGCGGGGCGGCTCTGTCGCGCTCAGGAATCAGGACATCACCAACCTTCCTCCCCACGAGATTTCCCGCCGGGGCATTGCCTATGTGCCTGAAGACAGACAAATCTTCCCTCACCTGTCGGTCGAAGATAATCTGCTGATTGGCGAGAAAAAAGGCGTCAGCGGCAATCATGCATGGACCTTGTCCGGTGTCTACGATGCACTGCCCCTGTTGAAGCGGCTCAAGTCCCGAATGGGCGGGCAGTTATCGGGTGGAGAACAACAAATGCTGACCATCGGCCGTGCCCTGATGGGCAACCCCGATGTCCTGTTGCTTGACGAGCCCAGCGAAGGTCTGGCGCCCATCATCGTGCAACAGATTGGCGAACTGATCACTGAACTGCAGTCACGCGGGGCCACTATCATCCTGGCCGAGCAGAACCTGCAGTTTTGTATTGAGTTGGCAGACAATGCTGTGGTCATTGACCGGGGTTGCGACGTATTCTCCGGAACCATGGCCGAGCTCAACGACAACGCCGAGCTCAAGCAGCGCTACCTTTCCGTCTAGGCATCCGGGCCTGCCCGGGTCCTTGCCCGCTGTCTATTTTTCCGGCGTCCCTGAAAACCCGTAACGTACAAACTTCTTGTAGGTACGGGTGACCCATTCGGGAATTTCGGTGTGCTTTTCTTCGCCGTAGACATAGCGCCACGCCAGGTAGCTGCGTGCTGCCATCAGGATGAGTGCAAGGACTTCAAGCTCGCCTTCTTCGTAGGCGGGCAACTCGCCATTGGCGTGGGCGCGTCTGAGCATACGCATGTACCCGCCGGAGACCAGGTCCAGATGCTCGTGATGGGCATCGGGCGCAAAGCTTTCGGCCTCATTGAGAATGCGGAAGAAATTGGGGTTGTTGGCCAGAAAGGTAAAAAATGCCTCAAATCCCAGGACCTCGCGTTCCTGAAGCGTTTTCCCCTGACGCGTGTGGTCGCCAATGTAGGCCAGCATTTCTTTTCCCAGCGCAGGAAGCAGTTGGTCAAGAATGTCTTGTCGGGATTCGAAGTGGTTGTAGAACGTGCCTTGTGCCACGTTTGCGCGCTGAGTGATCAGGGCAACCGAGGCACCTTGGTAGCCTCTTTGCCCGACAACATCTGCAGCGGCCTTGAACAGGGCATCACGAATGAGACGAGAGCGTTCCTGGCGGGAGCTCGCCTGTCTCCAGTCAGCGATTTCAGTTGTTGATTTCATGGTTTTAATGACTGATGACTCATCCTTCATTGTGATGAGTTCAGGGATAAGCGTCAAGCGTGAAGTGTCTTCCAAACCCTAGCATATCGGAGATCGTGCACACGCTGCCATCCATTAATAGGTAGTATGCCCTGCTGCCTGTACGCAGCAGGGCAGAGGGTGGCACAGCAACGCTAGCGCTGCCCGAACACCGTATCGCCGAATATGCGGTGGCTGCCCGAAGGCAGGCTGCGCCAGTATTGTCGCGGCCCATGGATGGTGCCTTGCAGGGTATTGGCGGCATGCCAGGGCCAGTGCGGGTTGTACAGCATGGCCCGGGCCAGGGCCACCATGTCGGCCTGGCCGTTGTCAAGAATGTCTTGTGCCTGTTGCGCCTCGGTAATCAGGCCCACAGCCATCACGGGAATGTCCACCGCCGCCTTGACGGCCTGGGCAAAGTCCACCTGATAACCGGGCTTGATGTCTATTTTTTGCAAGGGCGTGATCCCGCCGCTGGAGACGTCTATCCAGCTGGCGCCGCGTTGGGCCAGTTCTTTGGCAAGGACAACGGTCTGATCCACCGTCCAGGAGGGCGCTTCGTCAAACCAGTCGGTCGCTGATACGCGCATCCCGACAGGAAAGCTTTCAGGTACGACGGCCTTGACAGCATCAAATACTTCCAGTGGAAAGCGCATGCGGTTTTCCAGCGAGCCGCCGTAGGCATCGTCGCGCTGGTTGGCCAGCGGAGACAGGAACTGGTGCAGCAGATAGCCGTGGGCGCCATGCAGCTCGATGGCATCAATGCCCAGCCGCACGGCACGTCGCGCTGCCTGCACAAACCCGGCCAGCACATTGGCCATGTCTGCGTCCGTCATGGCGCGCGGGGCGGTTTCACCCTCGCGTTGGGGCAGGGCGCTGGGCGCCAGGGTCTGCCAGCCGCCCTCAGCCGCCTCCAGCATGTGCCCGCCTGCCCAGGGGACGGCGCTGGACGCTTTGCGGCCGGCGTGTCCCAATTGAATGGCCACCTTGATGGGAGACACGTTGCGAATCATCTCAATCACGGGTTTCAGGGCGGCTTCGGTCTGATCATTCCAGAGCCCCAGGCAACCCGGGGTGATGCGGCCTTCGGGGGTGACGCCCGTGGCCTCCAGGCACAGCAGTCCTGCACCGCTTAGCGCCAGGCTGCCCAGGTGGGCAAGGTGCCAGTCTGATGCACAGCCATCGTGCGAGGAATACTGGCACATGGGCGATACCATGATGCGGTTGGCCACAGAGAGGTTGGCGAGCTTGATGGGATCAAAGAGAGAAGGCATGGGCGGCTACGGGTGGTGCACCCAGCCGGGGTCGAACCGGCACGGTCGCAATGACCGAGGGATTTTAAGTCCCTTGCGTCTACCAATTCCGCCATGGGTGCGAATGTAATCGGGGAGGGGATGGCGGAAGCGGTGAGATTCGAACTCACGGACGAGTTGCCCCGTCGCCGGTTTTCAAGACCGGTCCATTCAACCACTCTGGCACGCTTCCGCTACTGGCAGTAAGCGGCCAATTTTACCTGATAATGCCTGGCCTGTGGAAGCCGCGCCAAAACGGGGTACAATAACGGGTTGACCAATTACGTAGAAAGCCATGTCTGGTGTCTTGGGCCGCAAGCGCCTTGTGATCGGAAACTGGAAAATGCACGGGCTGGTGGCAGAAAACGCCGCCCGCCTGACGGCGCTGTCTGCTGCCACTGTAGACAGCAGTGCGGTTGACGTTGCCGTGTGCGTGCCGTTTCCCTATCTTTTGCAGGCCAGCCAGGCCCTGCAAGGCACAGCCATTGGCGTGGGCGCGCAAGATGTCAGCCCCCACGGGCCGGGCGCCCATACGGGCGATGTCTCGGCAGCCATGCTGGCCGACACCGGTTGTCAATATGTGCTGGTGGGCCATTCCGAAAGGCGGGCCACCCACGCCGAAACCGACCAGGCCGTGGCCGACAAGGCCCGGGCAGCCCTGGCGGCCGGCCTGACACCCGTTGTCTGCATTGGCGAAACACTGGCCGAACAAAAGGCCGGGCACACGCTGGGCGTGGTCTCACGTCAACTGGCACCGGTGCTGGCACTGGGCACCCAGGCGGTCAACCAGCTGGTCATTGCCTACGAACCCGTGTGGGCCATTGGCACCGGCCACACGGCCACACCGGATCAGGCCCAACAGGTGCACGAGGCCATACGGGCCAGCCTGCACACGGCCGATGCCGGGCAGGTCAGGGTGCTGTATGGCGGCAGTGTCAATGCCGATAATGCAGCCAGCCTGTTCGCCATGCCTGATATTGACGGCGCACTGGTAGGCGGCGCATCTTTGAAAGCGCCAGATTTTTTATCGATTGTGGCCGCGTAAGGCCCGGAGTCTGCAATGGAAATGTTTGCATCCGTCCTGATGGGCGTTCAGGTCGTTTCTTCACTGAGCATCATCGTCCTGGTACTGCTGCAGCAGGGCAAGGGCGCCGACATGGGCTCTGCCTTTGGTGGCGGGTCGGCCGGCAGCCTGTTTGGTGCCGCTGGGGCGGCCAACTTCCTGTCGCGCAGCACCAAGTGGGCGGCCATCATCTTCTTTGCGGCCACCATCGGGCTGGCATGGGTCAATCACCATCCCAGTGGCGCGCCCATGGAAGGCGGCGTCATGGAAGGCTTCCAGTCTCAAGACGCCACACCCGCTGACGACAGCGCAACAGGCAGCGAGGTGCCAGGCGAAGTCCCTGCCGTGCCGGGCACGGGTTCCGAGACGGATGACGTCCCTGCGCTGGAAGGCGATGGCCTTGGTGGTGCTGATCAGGCCACGGACAACGAGCTGCCCCGCCTGGGCTCTTCGGATGATGAAATCCCCGCCATCCCGTCCGAAGAGGATGCCGAATAAGCCCGCCTGAGGCCGGCTGCGCGGTGTGGCGGATTCATGCTAGAATTCTTTTCTTTGCCGACGTGGTGGAAATGGTAGACACGCTATCTTGAGGGGGTAGTGGCGAAAGCCGTGCGAGTTCGATTCTCGCCGTCGGCACCAGATTTTAAAATCAGTATGTTGCATAACTGCTGATGGAAGTATCGGAAACCCGCATGGAATAGCTTCATGCGGGTTTTTTGCGTTCAGAATGGTGGTGGCCTTCCTGGCGAACTACCGAGAAATCCTCGGTGGTTGCCACCTTCTGCCATTCCTTGTCTCTATAAGATGTTTATCTGGCGGAATAGTGGTGGCCCATTGGCGGAAACGGGTAGCGCGTGTCGAGTTGACGCGGTAGCCTACAGAAATAATGGTGTCTAGGTTGTAGTATTCGATTTGTCGTATGACTTCCCGATTCCCTTCGATTTGAACCGTTGCATTTTTTGCAACGGTTCCTTCTCGCGTTAACTCCCCAGTGGTGAAAATACTCTTCAGCTGGCGGGAGATCACCGACCTGTCTCTGCCGAATAAGTCTGCCATTTGCTGCAGGCTGAGCCACACAGACTCGCCTTCCAGCCGTACTTCGACCTGTCCGGCCTCTCCTTCAAAAATGACCAATTGCTGTTCGTCGTTCATGGGGATTCCGGTTGGTGAGTGACAGGCTCTTGTGGAGTATGCGGATGGATGGACGGCTTCGCTTCACTACTAAGCCCATTTGTCATAGCGTACCTGTCCAGTGCAGGACATCCGTACTAACCGAGAGTTGAATCACTCCAGATTTGAACTGACCTCCAGGAATTGGAGGATGCTAAGACATCCAGCGCAAAACAGCCCGATTGGGGGCACTGTTGTATTTACGCCATGCTTCACGCCCCTATATAGGCAAACCAGCGCCATTTGGTTGCCCCAGGGGCAGGTAGCTTGCCATAATTCAATCAGGCAGACGGCAGGCGCCACTGCAGTAGTTTGTAGCCAGTTGTTTCTTGGCTGGCATGCAAAACAGAGCAATGCAACGCGTACAGCGCCCTGTCGAACACCAAAACAACAGTTTTGTGGCATCAAACCAACACAGTGTTAAGAAAACCAAGCTTTTCAGGCACGAATGATGGTCACCTGTCCAGAATTTTGATGCAATAGCAACAACTTCCCTTTGCGGAGTTGAAAAGGGCAGCAGCACAGTCTTTGCAGTAGCTGCTCTTGTTACTCAAAAAACTATCGGAGAATTTTTGATATGAAAAAGACTCTTCTTGCTGCTGCACTGGCAGTCGGCTTCGCCGGCGTCGCTCAAGCCGAAACCTCGGTGACGCTCTACGGTATTATCGATACCGGTATTTCCTACGAGCGTGACAAAGGTATCATTGATGGTGTCGATTCCAACGGTGATTTTACGCGCACCAAAGCTACGCGTACCGGCATTTATGATGGCCACAACACCGGTCAGGCTGGAAGCCGCTGGGGCCTGAAAGGTACCGAGGACCTGGGTAATGGTCTGCGTGCCGAGTTTATGCTTGAAAGTGGGTTTAATGTGACTCACGGGGGCTCTATGCAAGGTGGGCGACTGTTTGGTCGTCAAGCTTGGGTAGGTTTGGCTGGTGATAATTGGGGCAGCCTGCGTTTTGGTCGCCAGCACAACGTTGGTACTGACTACATGCTGGGCATGGTTGACCCCTTCGGTGGTGGCTTCGGGCTGGCTAACGGTGGCGAAGCATTCCGTGCCATCAATACCAACCGCATGGATAACACCATCCGCTACGATACCCCCAACTTCTCGGGCTTCCAGTTTGGTGTAGCTTACTCGTTTAACCACGATGGTGAGCAACTGTATAAGTTTTCCGGCGAAGATGACGCTAATAACCGTGCCGTATCAGCTGCTATCCGTTACGCGAACGGCCCCATCGGTGTTGCTCTGACATATGACCAGATGAAGAACAGTTCTAACACCGGCTACGAAGACGTTACACTTCGCCAATGGAACCTGGGTGCTTCATACGACTTTGAGGTTGTGAAGGTTTCAGCTGCCTTTGGCCAAACCCGTAACGGTGAGTTTGGTGGTGGCCGTGGGCTCTGGACAATTGGTCCCGTCGTCACCCCTTATACGTATACGGTTGCTCCTTATGATGACGGTGCTAAATCCAACTCTTATCTGGTTGGTTTGAGCGCACCGGTCGGTGCCGGTACGGTTATGGCTTCCTGGACTATGGTTGATCCACGAGGCAAGTCTGATCGTATAAGGGACTTGGAGGACGCTCTGGGCGAAAGTATTGATTTCAAAAAGCAGCATACATACGCCTTGGGGTACAAATACCCACTGTCCAAGCGTACTGATGTGTATGCTTACGGTGCATACAAAAAGAACGTAGATTTTGTACGTCATCAGAAGTCAACAACTGTTGCCGCTGGTATTACCCACCGCTTCTAATCCCAACGCATAGCTCGTCTATGCACGTGAAGCTGGCCACCTTGGGTGGTCAGCAGGAACCGGCGCCAGGCTTCGGTCTGGCACAAGAAAACCACCCCTCTGCGGGTGGTTTTCTGCTTTCTGCATCACACTGAACTGGCGCTTGCAGCCAACACTCATCCGCTTCGCCAAAAGAAAGCCGCCCGCCGTTTACGCCTGATCAACCAAAGCACGAGCACCGCGATTTTGTTTGTGCAAAATGCTACAATCAGATGGTTTTCTTATCGGCATGCGGTATCGCGTCACCGGCATTTTCGCCAGGGCAATCAGTTATGCATACACACCTTGCAGAATACTTTCCCGTTCTCCTTTTTGTAGTCATTGCTACCGCCCTGGGCGTTGCGCTCCTGATCGCCGGCCGCCTGCTTGGCCCGCACCGCCCCTATGCCGAAAAGCTCTCCCCCTACGAATGCGGTTTCGAGGCGTTTGACGACTCCCGCATGCGGTTTGACATCCGCTACTACCTCATCGCCATCCTTTTCATCATGTTTGATCTGGAAATTGCCTTCCTCTTCCCGTGGGCCATTGCCAGCGGCCAGGTGGGCCTGGTGGGTTTTGGCACGGTCATGGTGTTTCTCGGCATTCTGGTGGTGGGTTTCATATACGAATGGAAAAAGGGCGCGCTCGACTGGGAGTAATCCTCCGCCAGGCGGTTGGGCTGGTGTGTTAACACACTGGTTATATAGGGGAATTCCCTGAAAAACAGTGCGCGGCAGTTATGCTGAATGCTGTTGGCCCCGCTCATGTCAGGGGCGCAAGTACAGGATAAATTATGGCTATTGATGGCATCATGAAAGAAGGTTTCATTACCACCAGTGCAGACAAGTTTCTGAACTGGGCCAAGACCGGGTCGCTCTGGCCCATGACATTCGGCCTGGCGTGCTGCGCGGTCGAAATGATGCACGCCGGCGCCGCCCGGTACGATCTGGACCAGTTCGGCATCATTTTCCGGCCCACGCCGCGTCAGTCTGACCTCATGATCGTGGCAGGCACCTTGTGCAACAAGATGGCACCTGCCCTGCGCAAGGTCTACGACCAGATGCCCGAGCCCCGTTGGGTGGTCTCCATGGGCTCCTGCGCCAATGGGGGTGGCTACTATCACTATTCCTACTCCGTGGTGCGCGGCTGTGACCGCATCGTGCCGGTGGACATCTACGTGCCGGGTTGTCCGCCCACGGCCCAGGCGCTGGTCTATGGGCTGCTGCAAATGCAGAACAAGATCCGCCTCACCAACACCATCGCCCGCTGATCGATCAGTTGTCACATTCACCCCATTCTCTGTTTCAGATATGACTCGAATCGAAACGCTGCAAGCCAATCTTCTGAATGTCCTGGGCGAATCCGCATCCCTCACGCTCGACCGCAATGAACTCACCCTTGTCGTGCCCGAGGCCGCCTGGGTAGAAACCTGCACCACGCTGCGTGATCACGCTGATCTCTCCCTGGACACCTGCATTGATCTCTGCGGCATTGACTACTCCGCGTGGCGGGCGCCCACCTTTGACGTGGGCACCGGCCCGCACCCCCATCGCTTTGCCGTGGTGCTGCAATTGCTGTCCACCACCCACAACTGGCGGTTGCGGGTGCGCGGCTATTGCACGGACGATGAATTCCCCCTCATTGACTCGCTGGTGGATGTCTGGCCGGCAGTCAACTGGTACGAACGCGAGGCCTTTGACCTCTACGGCATCATCTTTGATGGCCACCCCGACCTCCGCCGCATTCTGACGGACTATGGGTTTATCGGCCATCCCTTCCGCAAGGACTTCCCCCTGTCAGGTTATGTGGAAATGCGTTACGACGCCGAGCAGCAACGTGTCATTTACCAGCCTGTCACCATTGAGCCACGCGAGCTCACGCCACGGGTGGTACGCGAAGAAGGTTACGGAGTAGGGCGCTGACCATGGCTGAAATCAAGAACTACACCCTCAACTTTGGGCCGCAGCATCCGGCCGCGCACGGTGTGCTGCGCCTGGTGCTCGAAATGGACGGTGAAGTCGTCCAGCGGGCCGACCCCCACATTGGCTTGTTGCACCGCGCAACCGAAAAGCTCGCCGAGCACAAGACCTTCGTCCAGGCGCTGCCCTACATGGACCGGCTCGACTACGTCTCCATGATGTGCAACGAGCACGCCTACGTGCTGGCGGTCGAACGCCTCCTGGGTATTGAAGTCCCGCTGCGGGCGCAGTACATCCGCACCATGTTTGACGAAATCACCCGCATCCTCAACCACCTGATGTCGTTGGGGTCGCACGCGCTTGACGTCGGCGCCATGGCGGTGTTTCTGTATGCCTTCCGCGAGCGCGAAGACCTCATGGACTGCTACGAAGCCGTCTCGGGTGCCCGCATGCACGCGGCCTACTACCGCCCGGGCGGGGTCTACCGCGACCTGCCCGACACCATGCCGCAGTATGGTGAAGGCAGCCGTTACCGGGGCGAGAAAGAACTCAAGGCCATGAACGAAGCACGCAGTGGTTCGTTACTGGACTTCATTGAAGATTTCACCAACCGCTTCCCGGCCTGCATTGACGAATACGAAACCCTGCTTACCGACAACCGCATCTGGAAGCAGCGTCTGGTGGGTGTCGGGGTGGTTGACCCCGATCGCGCCAAGGCCATTGGCTTTACCGGCCCCATGCTGCGCGGCTCCGGTGTCGAATGGGATCTCCGTCGCATGCAGCCCTATGCGGCTTATGACCGCGTCGAGTTTGACGTCCCCGTAGGCGTCAACGGTGACAGCTATGACCGCTATCTGGTGCGCATTGCCGAGCTGCGCGAAAGCAATCGCATCATTCGCCAGTGCCTGGAGTGGCTGCGCAACAACCCCGGCCCCGTCATTGTGGACAACCACAAGATTGCACCGCCCAGCCGCGAGAAAATGAAGACCGGCATGGAAGACATGATTCACCACTTCAAGCTGTTTTCAGAGGGATTTCAGGTTCCCGAGGGCGAGGCCTATGCCGCCGTCGAGCACCCCAAGGGCGAGTTCGGCATCTACATGGTGTCCGATGGCGCCAACAAGCCTTACCGCATGAAGATCCGCGCCCCCGGGTTTGCCCACCTGCAGTCGCTGGATGAAATGTCCCGCGGGCACATGCTTTCAGACGCCGTGACGATTATCGGTACCCAGGATATCGTCTTCGGGGAAATCGACCGCTAGGCGGTTGCGCCCGGGTTTACCACGCATTCCGGATACGAGTTATGTTGCTTTCCGAACAGGCCTATCAACGCATTGATAAAGAGCTGATCAAATTCCCCGCTGACCAGAAGCGGTCCGCCATCATGGCGGCGCTGGCCATTGCCCAGCAGGAGCTGGGCTGGCTGTCCACCGACCTCATGCGTGAGGTGGCGGAACATCTGGATCAGCCCCCGGTGGCGGTCCAGCAGGTGGCCACCTTCTACGACATGTTCAATACGCAACCGGTCGGTCAGTACAAGATCACGGTTTGCACCAACCTGCCGTGTGCGCTGCGCGAAGGCGTGCAAACCATGGAATACCTCAAGGACAAGCTGGGCATCTCCGCAGGCGAAACCACCGAAGACGGCATGTTCACCCTGACCGAAGGGGAGTGCATGGGGTCTTGCGGTGACTCCCCCGTGCTGCTGGTGAACGACCGCCACATGTGCGTGCACATGCAGCCGGAACGTATCGACGCCATGATTGAAGAACTCAAGCGCAAATCGGAGGAAACCCCATGACTCCCACCACCACACTGGTCCGCCCAGGCGCGCTCGATGGATTTACCTTTGCCCAGGGCCTGGACCCCAATCCCACGGGTGATCTCTCCCGCAGCATGAGCTTTCACGGTCGCCATATTGACCCCATGATCCTGGCGGATCTGGATGGCAGCAACTGGGGTCTGGAGGACTACGTCAAGCGGGGCGGCTACGAGGCACTCAAGAAAGTGCTCACCACCGGCATGAAGCCGGAAGACGTCATTGCCGAAGTCAAGGCTTCTGCCCTGCGTGGGCGGGGCGGCGCCGGCTTCCCCTCCGGCCTGAAATGGAGCTTCATGCCGCGCGGCATACCCGGCCAGAAGTACCTGGTCTGCAACTCCGACGAAGGCGAACCCGGCACCTTCAAAGACCGCGATATCCTGCGCTTCAACCCCCACATGGTGATTGAAGGCATGGCCATTGCCGCCTATGCCATGGGCATTGATGTCGGCTACAACTATATTCACGGCGAAGTCTTTGAAATCTACGACCGCTTCGAAGAGGCGCTGGAACAGGCCCGCGAGGCCGGTTTTCTGGGCGACAAGCTCTTTGGGTCGGATTTCAGCTTCCAGTTGCATGCCTTCCACGGCTTTGGCGCCTATATCTGCGGCGAAGAAACCGCCTTGCTGGAATCCCTTGAGGGCAAGCAGGGCGAGCCCCGCTTCAAGCCGCCATTCCCGGCCAGCTATGGCCTGTATGGCAAACCCACCACCGTCAACAACACGGAAACCTTTGCGGCCGTGCCCTGGATCATCCTCAATGGGGGTCAGGCGTTTCACGAGGTGGGCATCCCCAACAACGGCGGCACCAAGATCTTCTCCGTTTCCGGCGATGTCGAGCTCCCCGGCAACTACGAAATCCCCATGGGCACGCCGTTTTCCGAACTGCTGGAACTGGCGGGCGGCATGCGCGGCGGGCGCAAATTGAAGGCAGTCATTCCGGGCGGCTCCAGTGCCCCCGTGCTGCCGGCTGACATCATGATGGAAACCACCATGGATTTTGACAGCCTGGCCAAGGCCGGGTCCATGCTGGGTTCAGGTGCCGTCATCGTCATGGACGAAACCCGCTGCATGGTCAAATCCCTGCTGCGCCTGTCGTACTTCTATTTTGAAGAAAGCTGTGGCCAGTGCACGCCATGTCGCGAAGGCACGGGCTGGTTGTGGCGGGTGGTACACCGTATCGAACACGGGCAGGGCCGCCCCGAAGATCTCGAGCTGCTGGATTCCGTGGCCTTCAACATGATGGGTCGCACCATCTGTGCGCTGGCCGATGCAGCCGCCATGCCGGTACGCAGCTTTATCAAACACTTTCGCGATGAATTCGTCCACCACATTGAAAACAAAGAATGTGTCGTGGCCAAATATCTGTAGTAGGCACAAGGTACCCTAATGGTTGAACTTACCATCGACGGCATTACGGTTGAAGCTCCTGAAGGCAGCATGGTTATTGAGGCTGCCCACCGGTTGGGCGTGTACGTGCCGCATTTCTGCTATCACAAGAAACTGACCATTGCGGCCAACTGTCGCATGTGTCTGGTCGAGGTTGAAAAATCTCCCAAGGCCTTGCCAGCCTGCGCCACGCCGGTCACCAACGGCATGGTTGTCCATACCCGTTCGCGGGCGGCGGTTGAAGCTCAAAAGTCCGTCATGGAGTTCCTGCTCATCAACCACCCGCTGGACTGCCCGGTCTGCGACCAGGGCGGCGAGTGCCAGCTTCAGGATCTGGCCGTGGGCTACGGCGCCTCGGCCTCGCGTTACACCGAAGCCAAGCGCGTGGTCACCGTCAAACCCATGGGTCCGCTCATCTCTGCCGATGCCATGCAGCGCTGCATTCACTGCACGCGTTGTGTGCGCTTTGGCCAGGAAATTGGCGGCGTCATGGAGCTGGCCATGCTGGAACGAGGCGAGTTCTCTGAAATCGCCACCTTTGTCGGTGAGGCCGTCGAGTCCGAACTGTCCGGCAACATGATCGACATCTGCCCGGTGGGTGCCTTGCTGTCCAAACCCTACAAGATGTCTGCCCGCACCTGGGAGCTGGCGCGGCGTCGTTCGATCAGTCCGCACGACAGCCTGGGCGCCAACCTGGTGGTACAGGTTTTCCGTCGCGGCGTGGCCCGTGTGGTCCCCTACGAAAACGAAGAGGTCAACGAGTGCTGGATTTCCGACCGGGATCGCTTTGCCTACGATGGATTGAACCACGGCGACCGTCTTCATCATCCGCATGTACGCGGAAAAGACGGCCAGTGGCGCGAGGTCTCGTGGACCGAGGCCCTGCAGGTGGCCATTGATGGCATCAATACCGTACGCGAAGAAGTCGGTGCCCAGCAGATTGGCGCGCTGGCGTCTTCGCTGGCCACCACCGAAGAGCTTTCCCTGCTGGCTCGCCTGACGCGCAGCCTGGGCTCTGAAAACATTGACTTCCGTCTGCGCCATGCCGATCCGGATGTCATCAACGCGCTGGAGGGCGTTCCCTGGCTGGGCATGCCCATTGCCGATCTGCAAAAGCTGGATCGCGTGCTGGTGGTGGGGTCCAATCTGCGCCAGGAGCATCCCCTGATGGCACAACGCTTGCGCCAGGCCGTCAAGACCGGCACGCAGGTGTCCTTTATCGAATCTGCGGCCGACGACCCACTGTTTTCCGTACACAGTCGCCTGACCGTGGCCCCCAGCCAGATTCCTGCCGCACTGGCCCAGGTGGCCGGCGCCGTGGATCACGCCAGGGCGGCCCAAGACGACAACACCGCGCCGGCTGCAACTGACGATGCTGCTGCACAAATCGCAGCCAGCCTGGTGTCGGGCGAGCGCGTGGCCGTCCTCATGGGTAACCAGGCCGTCACCTCCAGCCGGGCGACACAGATTCTGGCCCAGGCCCAGGCATTGGCCAAGGCCACGGGGGCCACGCTGGGTTTCCTCACCGAAGGCGGCAATACCGTCGGCGGCTACCTGGCCAGGGCCGTGCCGGCCAACGGCGGCTTGTCTGCGCAGCAAATGCTGGCCGACCCGCTGCAAGCCTATATTGTGCTCATGGCCGAGCCCGCACTGGATGCCGACAACGGCGCCCTGGCGCTGGACACCCTCAAGGCGGGGGGCTTCAAGGTCGCGCTCACGCCTTATCGCAGCGCCGCCCAGGACTGGGCAGACGTCATGCTGCCGGTGTCGCCCTTTACCGAAACATCCGGCACCTTTGTCAACGCCGAAGGCAGGGCGCAAAGCTTCAAGGGCGTGGTGCCCGCGCTGGGTGATACCCGTCCGGCCTGGAAGGTCTTGCGCGTCATGGGCAACCTGTTTGAGCTGCAAGGCTTTGAAGAGGAAAGCTCGGAAGCCGTGCGCGATGCCATCCTGGATGGCAACTACCGCGATCAGCTGTCCAACCGCATCACAGCCACCCCGGCCGCCGATACCGCAGCCGAAGTGTCCGAGACACAGGCAAACGCGGGCAGTGCGGATTCCCTGGTGCTGGAGCGCCTGGGTGATGTTCCCATCTATCGTGTCGACATGATTGTCCGGCGCTCGCAGCCCTTGCAGGAGACCACGCAGTCGGCCCTGCCTGTTGCCCGGCTGGCACCCGCCCACATGCAGAGTCTGGGCGTGGCCACGGGCGACGCGGTTCGGATTCGTTCCCGGGAAGGCGAAATCACGCTGCCTGCACAGGAAGATGCCACGGTAGCACCGGGTGTGTTACGGTTGGTAGCGGCTTTTTCTGAAACCCAGGCGCTGGGAAGCAGCTCGGGTGAAGTTACTGTGGAGCGTGCCTGACATGGAAATCATCAACGCCATCAACGAATTTGGCGCTGGTCTGCTTGGCCCCACACTGTGGCTGGTTGTCTGGACCACGATTAAAATCCTGTGCATTGCCGTCCCCATCATCCTGTGCGTTGCCTACATGACCTACTGGGAACGCAAGATGATTGGCGCCATGCACGTGCGTCTGGGCCCCACCCGCGTAGGGCCTTATGGCCTGCTGCAGCCTTTTGCCGACGTTTTCAAGCTGCTGACCAAAGAGGTCATCATCCCGGCCGAGGCCAACCGGCTGCTGTATATTCTGGCGCCCATTGTCACGCTGATGCCGGCACTGGCGGCCTGGGCAGTCATGCCCTTTGGTCCCGAGGTCGTGCTGGCCAATATCAATGCGGGCCTGCTGTTCCTGCTGGCCATCACCTCCATCGAGATCTACGGCGTCATCGTGGCCGGGTGGGCAACCAACTCCAAGTATGCATTGCTGGGGGCACTGCGCGCCGCCGCGCAAATGCTTTCCTACGAGCTGGCGATCGGCTTTGTCATGATTACCGTCCTGCTGGTGTCCGGTACGCTCAACATGAACGGCATCGTGCTGGCCCAGGGGCAGGGCATGTTTGCCGACAAGGGGCTGACCTTCCTGTCCTGGAACTGGCTGCCCCTCCTGCCGCTGTTTGTCATTTACGTGATCTCGTCCGTGGCCGAAACCAACCGTCACCCGTTTGACGTGGTCGAGGGCGAATCCGAAATCGTGGCCGGTCACATGGTGGAATACTCCGGCATGGGCTTTGCGCTGTTCTTCCTGGCGGAATACGCCAACATGATCCTGCTCTCGGCCCTGGCTGCGGTCATGTTCCTGGGTGGCTGGATGTCGCCCCTGGACTTCGCTCCCTTCACCTGGATTCCCGGGTGGCTGTGGCTGGGTCTCAAAACATTTGTCGTGATCTCGATGTTCGTCTGGTTCCGCGCCACATTCCCGCGTTACCGCTACGACCAGATCATGCGTCTGGGGTGGAAGGTCTTCATACCGCTTACCGGGGTATGGCTGATCGTCGTGGCGATCTGGATGCAGACCCCCTGGAACATCTGGAACTAAGGTACAGGTGCAATTATGGAAGCAATCAAGGATTTTTTTGGCAGCCTCATGCTGTCTGAGATGCTCAAGGGCATGCGCCTGACTGGCAGGTACTTCTTCAAGCGCAAGGTCACCTTGCGCTATCCGGAAGAAAGCACGCCCACCTCACCACGGTTTCGGGGCCTGCACGCCTTGCGGCGCTATCCCAATGGCGAAGAACGCTGCATTGCCTGCAAGCTTTGCGAAGCCATCTGCCCCGCGCTGGCCATTACCATCGAGTCCGAAGAGCGCGAGGACGGTACCCGCCGCACCACGCGCTACGACATCGATCTGGCCAAGTGCATTTTCTGCGGATTCTGTGAAGAAAGCTGTCCCACGGACTCTATTGTTGAGACCCATATCCAGGATTATCACGGTGAAAAGCGCGGCGATCTCTACTACACCAAAGACATGCTGCTGGCGATCGGGGATCAGTACGAGCCCGAAATTGCCCGTCACCGTGCCGCCGACGCACCGTTCCGCTGATCAGGGGTTGCCACAGACATGAGTTTCACTGCCTTTCTGTTCTATCTGCTGTCACTGGTGATTGTAGTGGCGGCATGCCGGGTCATTACCGCGCGCAGCCCCGTCACGGCCGTCCTGCATCTCATCCTCACCTTCTTCACTGCGTCCATGTTGTGGATGCTCCAGGAAGCCGAGTTTCTCGCCTTGCTGCTGATTCTGGTGTATGTGGGGGCCGTCATGGTCATGTTCCTTTTTGTGATCATGATGCTTGACATGCGTGACCACCCCGTTGGCAAGACCTTCCGTGCCCACATGCCGCTTGGTCTCATCATTGGCCTGGTCATGGTACTCGAAATGGCCTTTGTGCTGGCACGCAGCTGGTTTGATGCGCCCCGCGGTTCCGCCTGGCCCGAGGGCTACAACAACACGCGGGAGCTGGGCATTGCCATGTACCAGCAGTACTCGTTTGCGGTCGAGGTGGGCGGGGTGGTGCTGCTGGTGGGCATGATTGCCGCCATTGCCCTGACCCTGCGCAAGCGCGACGACGTCAAGTACACACAATCGGGTCAGCAGGTGCGGGTGCGGGCGGCTGACCGGGTTCGTCTGGTCACGCTGGAATCCCAGTCCGAGCGGCCCACCTCTTCAGACAACAACAAACAGGAGGAAGGCTGATGGACATCACTTTGGCCCACCATCTGATTCTGGGCGCCATCCTGTTCACCATTGGCTTGTTTGGCTTCTTTCTCAATCGCGACAATCTCATCGTCCTGCTGATGTCCGTCGAACTCATGCTGCTGGCAGCCAACTTCAACTTCGTGGCGTTTTCCTCGTGGTTCGGCAATACCGACGGCCAGGTCTTTGTGTTCTTTGTCCTGACGGTTGCGGCAGCCGAGGCCGCCATCGGTCTGGCCATACTGGTGCTGCTGTTCCGCAAGCGCAACAACATCGCCACCGACAAGCTTGATCAATTAAAAGGTTGACAGGGCTGCTCACATTATGAATTCACCAAGCTTTTATCTCTGGATCGCACTTGCCCCTCTGGTGGGTGCGCTGGTGGCCGGTTTGTTCGGTACCGGCTTTCTCGGGCGCTCTGTCAGCCGGCGCGCATCGCATCTGATCACCATTGCCGGGGTGGCCCTGTCCTTTGTGGGCTCGGTCATCGTGTTGTTTCAGGTGGCCGGCGGCCATACCTTCAATGGCACGGTCTATACCTGGAACATGATAGGCAGCGTCACGGTGCAGGTCGGCTTCCTCATCGACTCGCTGACGGCGCTCATGATGGTGGTGGTGACCAGCGTGTCGCTGATGGTGCATGTCTACACTATTGGCTACATGGCAGACGATCCAGGTTATCAGCGGTTTTTCTCGTATATCTCGCTGTTTACCTTCTCCATGCTGATGCTGGTCATGGCCAACAACATGATGCAGCTGTTTTTTGGCTGGGAGGCCGTAGGGCTGGTGTCCTACCTGCTCATCGGCTTCTGGTACACGCGACCCACGGCAGTGTTTGCCAACCTCAAGGCGTTTCTGGTCAACCGGGTAGGGGACTTCGGTTTCATCCTGGGCATTGGGCTGCTGTTTGCCTACACCGGCAGCCTGGATTACGTGGACGTCTTCGGCCAGGCTGATGAGCTGGCCAGCAAGCAGTTCCCGGGTACAGACTGGCAACTGCTTACCGTTGCCTGCATCAGCCTGTTTGTGGGTGCCATGGGCAAGTCGGCCCAGGTGCCCCTGCATACGTGGTTGCCGGACTCCATGGAAGGCCCCACGCCCATTTCGGCCCTGATCCACGCGGCCACCATGGTGACCGCCGGTATTTTCATGGTGGCGCGGTTCTCGCCCGTCTATGAACACTCGGCCACGGCGCTGTCGCTCATGATTGTGATTGGTGCCATTGGCGCGCTGTTTCTGGGCATTCTGGGCATTGTCCAGAACGACATCAAGCGGGTGGTGGCGTATTCCACGCTGTCGCAACTGGGCTACATGACTGTCGCCCTGGGGGCATCAGCCTATTCCGCCGCCATCTTCCACCTCATGACGCACGCTTTCTTCAAGGCGCTGCTGTTCCTGGGGGCCGGTTCCGTCATCATCGGCATGCATCATGATCAGGACATCCGCAACATGGGCGGGCTGGGCAGATACATGCCCGTGACCTGGATCACGTTCCTGCTGGGCACGCTGGCCCTGGTGGGTACGCCGTTTTTTGCGGGCTACTACTCCAAGGAGCACATCATCGAAGCGGCCGGCCTGGCCAATGTGTGGGGTGCCAACTTTGCCTGGTATGCCACGCTGATCGGCGTGTTCGTGACCTCGCTGTATTCCTTCCGCGTGTATTTCCTGGTCTTCCATGGCAAGCCGCGCTTTGATGCCTCGCAAGCCCCCAAAGAATCGCCCAAGGTGGTCACGGTGCCGCTGGTGCTGCTGGCCATTCCGTCCGTCATTGCCGGCGCCTGCTACGTCACGCCGGTGCTGTTTGGCGACTTTTTCGAGGGCGTCATTGCCGTCCTGCCCGAGCACCCCGCCATGGCGCAGCTGGCCAGTCAGTGGTCGGGGGCCCTGGGGTATGCGCTGCACGGCTTCGTCACCCTGCCATTCTGGCTGGTGGTGGCGGGCTTTCTGGTGGCCCTCGTGGGCTACGTCATCAAGCCCGAGTGGCCGCCGGCCATTTACGCCAGGCTGGGCATTGTGCGCCGCGTTCTGGATAACAAATACTATGCCGACTGGTTCAATGAGGAAGTCATTGCGCGGTTCGGCAGGGCGCTGGGCCGCGGCTTCTGGCAAGCCGGTGATCGCGGCATCATTGACGGCCTCATCGTCAATGGCAGCGCCCGGGTGGTTGGCATGGTGGCCGCACTGAGCCGTCACCTGCAGTCCGGCTACATCTATCATTACGCCCTGGCAATGATCCTCGGGATGATTGTTTTCTTAACCTTTTTCGTACTGACGGTTCTGTAATGGCTGGCGATATGGCGTCTTCAACTTTTCCCTGGCTAACGCTCGCAATTTTTGTGCCCATTGTGGCCGGCCTGGCAGTGCTGCTGGTAGGACGTGACGACCATCCCGGTCCCACCCGTGTCTTGTCGCTGGTTGGCTCGGTGCTGGGTCTGCTCGTCACCATTCCGCTCTACACCGGTTTCAAGGCCGACACGGCCGAGATGCAGTTTGTCGAAAAAACCCCGTGGATAGAAACCTTTGCGGTCAACTATCACCTGGGCATTGACGGCATCTCGTTGTGGTTCATCTTGCTCACCGCCTTCATCACGGTGATTGTGGTGCTGGCCGGCTGGGAAGTCATTACCAGCCGCATCTCGCAATACATGGCGGCCTTCCTGATTCTGTCGGGGCTGATGATAGGCGTGTTTGCCGCCATCGACGGCATGCTGTTCTACATTTTCTTCGAGGCCACGCTGATTCCCATGTACCTGATTATCGGGGTGTGGGGCGGGCCACGGCGAGTGTATGCGGCCTTCAAGTTCTTTCTCTATACGCTGTTGGGCTCACTGCTCACGCTGATTGCCTTCATCTACCTGTGGCACGCGGCTGACGGTTCCTTCGATGTCCTGACCTGGCATCAGACGCCCATTGCGTATACGCCGCAGATTCTGCTGTTCATTGCGTTGTTTGCCGCCTTTGCCGTCAAGGTACCCATGTGGCCTGTGCATACCTGGTTGCCCGACGCCCACGTCGAAGCACCCACCGGCGGTTCGGTGGTGCTGGCGGCCATCATGCTCAAGCTGGGGGCTTACGGGTTTGTGCGGTTCTCGCTGCCCATTCTGCCCGATGCCTCGCATGCGCTGTCCGGTTTCATGATTGCATTGTCACTGATTGCCGTCATCTATATCGGTCTGGTGGCCATCGTCCAGGACGACATGAAGAAACTGGTGGCCTATTCATCGGTGGCGCACATGGGCTTTGTCACGCTGGGCTTTTTCGTGTTCAACACGGCGGGCCTGGAAGGCGCCATCGTGCAGATGATCTCCCACGGTTTCGTGTCCGGGGCCATGTTCCTGTGCATAGGCGTGCTGTACGATCGCATGCACACCCGGCAAATTGCCGATTACGGCGGGGTGATCAATGTCATGCCTCGTTTCGTGACCCTGTTCCTGCTGTTCTCCATGGCCAACAGCGGCCTGCCGGCAACGAGTGGCTTTGTGGGCGAGTTTTCTGTCATCCTGGGGGCAGTCAAACATAATTTCTGGGTAGGGTTGCTGGCTGCCACCTCACTCATCCTGGCGGCATCCTATTCGCTGTGGATGTTCAAGCGCATCGCGTTTGGCGATATTGCCAACGACCAGGTCCGGGCCATGCCTGATCTCTCCAGCCGCGAGTTTTTCATTCTTGGCGTCATGGCCATCATGGTGCTGTTCATGGGGCTCTATCCCAAGCCGTTTACAGATGTCATGCATGCGTCGGTGGATGCCTTGCTGCAACACGTCTCCATCTCGAAACTGTAGGCCGAAACTATCATGCAAAATTATTTTCAGTTCGCGCTGGCGATGCCCGAGATTCTGCTTTTGCTGATGGCGTGCGCCGTGTTGTTGATTGATGCGTTCTGTCCCTCCGCCGGTCGCCGGCTCACCTTTTCCCTGAGCCTGTACAGTCTGGTCGTCCTGACGGTGGTGACGTTGTGGCAATGGAATGCCGGTTTCAGCGGGGTGACGTTCCACGGGCTGTATGTGGTGGACCCGCTGTCGCACTTCCTCAAGCTGCTTTGCTATATCACCGTCTTTGCCACGCTGGTGTACGGTCGTCGCTATGCGGATGACCGCGAGATGACGGAAAGGGGCGGCGAACTCTACTCCCTCACCCTGATTGCCCTGCTGGGCCAGATGGTGATGATTTCTGCCGGCAGCATGCTGATGGTGTATCTGGGTGTGGAACTGATGTCCTTCTCCCTGTACGCACTGATTGCCATCCGGCGTGAGCATGGCGTGGCCATTGAAGCTGCCATGAAGTACTTTGTACTGGGCGCGCTGGCCTCGGCGGTGCTGCTGTACGGCATGTCCATGATCTACGGCGCCACGGGCGAGCTGGATCTGGCGCGCATCGCCTGGTCCATCAAGATGGGTGAAGCCGCGCATCTGCCGCTGGTGTTTGGTGTGGTCTTCATTGTGGCCGGCCTGGCGTTCAAGATGGCTGCTGCGCCGTTCCACATGTGGACGCCCGACGTCTATCACGGTGCCCCCACCACGGTGACCCTCATCATCGGGGCGGCGCCCAAGTTCGCGGCCCTGGTGATTGTGCTGCGTCTGCTGGTAGAAGGCCTGCACGGCATTGCCTTCGACTGGCAGCCCATGCTGGTCATTCTGTCCGTGCTGTCCCTGGCCGTGGGTAACATCACCGCCATTGCGCAGACCAACTTCAAGCGCATGCTGGCCTACTCCACCATTTCGCACATGGGGTTTGTTTTCCTGGGCCTGCTGTCCGGCGTGGTCGAAGGCCATCCGGGCGTGGTGTCCAAGGCGTATGGCGCATCGCTGTTCTACATGATCAGCTACGTGCTGACCACGCTGACCACCTTTGGCCTCATCCTGCTGATCAGCCGCAAGGGCTTCGAATGCGAAGAAATTGCCGACCTCAAGGGGCTGAACCGGCGCGATCCCATTCTGGCCGGCGTGCTGCTGGTCTCCATGTTCTCGCTGACAGGCATCCCGCCCATGGTGGGCTTCTATGCCAAGCTGGCAGTATTGCAGGTGCTGGTGGGTGCCGGCCATGTGTGGCTGGCGGTCTTTGCCGTGATGATGTCGCTGGTGGGGGCCTTCTACTATCTGCGTGTGGTCAAGGTGGCCTACTTTGACGAGCCTGATGCCGGCGTGCCGGTCATCGAGCGCAGCCCGGCCGCCCATGGCGTCATGTCAATCAATGGCCTGCTGGTCATTGGCCTGGGCGTATTGCCCGGCGGGCTGATGGCCTTGTGCGTGCACGTCATCGAGTCTTCCCTGTTTTTCTGACGGTACCCTATGACACAATCCACCTCCGTGTGGTTCATCATCATTCTGGCGCTGATCACGGCCAACATGCCGTTTGCCGTGTCGCGCCACCTGCTGTGGCTGCCCTGGAAGCAGGATGCTGACGACAACCGCCATTACCTGCTGCGCTGGCTGACCAGCCTGCTGCATGTTGGCGTGCTGGTGGCGGCGGCCTGGTTTTTCTACGAACAGATAGGCGATGCCCTGTCCACGGCAGCGTTTGGCGGGTTTGTTGTGGCGTATCTGGCTGCCTGTGCGCTCTTGCTTGCCCTGCCCGGATGGCGCATGGGCGAACCGGCCGAGCCCAAGCCCTTTGTGGTGCGTCTGCTGGAAGTGTTTGTGCTGTACTGCCTGTGTGGCGTGCTGGCCATGGCGCTGGAGCAGAACCAGGGCAACCGCTTTGATCAGACCTGGGAGTTCTATGCCATTACGGCAAGCCTGTACGTGGTGCTGGGCTACCCGGGTTTTGTGCTGCGCTACCTGTTGCGCAAGCCGCGCCGCCGTCGTCCGGTAACCCGGCCTAAAAGCTCAGCCGGAACCAGTTCAGAATACCATCCAGCGGGCTGACGTTCAGCGCAAACCGGGCCTGTTCCCTGACCACTGGCTTGGCGCGGTAGGCCACCGAATAATAAGCATGGGCCAGCATGGGGAGGTCATTGGCACCATCCCCCACCGCAATGATCTGCTCCGGCGCCGCGTCCAGTGACTCGGCCAGCATCTGCAAATGGCGTGCCTTGACGGCCCCATCGACAATATCCCCCAGCACCTGCCCGGTCAGCCTGCCATTGACGACTTCCAGCGTGTTGGCATGAACATGATCCAGCTCCAGCCGGCTGCGCAGCCTTTCCGTAAAAAAGGTGAAGCCGCCTGACACCAGCAGGGTGGTCAACCCGTGACGCCGGGCGCCGGCCACCAGCGTTTCGGCGCCGGGGTTGAGCTGCAGGCGCTCGGTGTAGACGGATTCCAGTGCCGACTCGGGCACGCCTTCAAGCAGAGCCACCCGGCGACGCAGGCTGTCGGTGAAGTCGGTGATTTCCCCCCGCATGGCGGCTTCCGTAATGGCGGCCACCTCGGCCTTGCGGCCCACGGCGTCGGCAATTTCGTCAATGCATTCTATGCTGATCAGGGTGGAGTCCATGTCCATGGCCAGAATGCGGCAGTCGCGCAGGCGCTGGATGTCCTCCAGAAAGGCGTAGTCCATGCGCCATTGCTCGCACAGCGCGTGCACGGCCGGTTGTTCGTCCGGGTTGGCGCCCAGCAGCCGGACGGCGGTGGTGGGGCCGGCGGTGCCCAGGTGCTGCACCCCGTCAGCTTCGACCAGGGCGGCAATTTTTTCTATGTTGGCGGAAACAAGATCCGGTGATTGCAGGATAAGATGTGACATGAACGGCCAGGGAGTAACAAGGGAATCCGCCATTTTAGCCAATCCCAATAACCCGATGGCCAACGTGTGCTTTCGGCATTCCCGGGCCGCTTCGTGGCATCATGGCGGCTAGGGTTCAGGGCTGGACAGCGGGCTTCCAGGCGGTTGGTTCGGTGCTGGACAGGTTACATCCCCCAACAAGAAGGAATGATTCATGTCCGAAGAAATCTGGCTGACCTCATTGATTACCGATACCCCTCAGCAAGGCTTTGAACTGGCCATCAAGCTGTCGCGCATGGGCGTCAAGTACACCCAGCAGTCAGCTGAAGTCCGGGATCGCCTGCGCGCCGTCTACGAGGACGATGCCGACGCGCTGATTGCGTCCTCGCAGGTGGTCGCCATCAATTATCAGACCATTGCCGCCGCTAATGGCTACTGGAAATAAGCAGCCTCAGCACTTGCTGCAGTTTTTCTGCACGTTGCCGGGCATTCATGTCCGGCTTCATTGAAATCTTCATCTTTTCGGGCCCGGCAAGGCGGACATCACGCCGCTGCTGCACCAGTTCGATCAGCCTGACGGCATCAATGGCCGGATCCGGATTGAACTGCACCAGCGCTTCCTCGGGCCCGGCATCTATCTTGCGTATGCCCATGGGTTCGGCCAATAGCCGCAGCCGATGGGTGGCGAGCAAGTTTTCGGCGGCCTCGGGCAGGCGCCCGTAGCGGTCGATGAGTTCCTCGCGGGCGTGGATGAGGTCGTCTTCCGTGGTGGCGTGGGCCAGCATCTTGTAGTGGCCCAGCCGGGCATGCACGTCCGGACAGTAGTCGGCCGGCAGCAGGGCAGGTTCGTGCAGATTGACTTCGCACTGCAGGTCGAAGGGGGAATCCAGATCGGGCTCTTCACCCGCCTTGAGCGCCTTCACGGCCGCATTCAGCATGTCGGCGTACATGGTAAAGCCCACTTCCTGGATATCGCCCGACTGGGCCTCGCCCAGCACTTCTCCGGTGCCGCGAATCTCCAGGTCGTGCATGGCCAGGAAGAAGCCCGAGCCCAGTTCCTCCATGGTCTGAATGGCCTCCAGGCGCTTCCTGGCGTTGCGAGTCATGGCGTCTTCGCCGGGCGTCAGCAGGTAGGCATAAGCCTGGTGGTGTGACCGGCCAACCCGGCCACGCAGCTGATGCAGTTGCGCCAGGCCCAGGCGGTCGGCCCGATTGATGATGATGGTGTTGGCGGTGGGGACGTCAATGCCGGTTTCAATGATGGTGGTGCACAGCAGGACATTGGTGCGCTGTTGGTAAAAATCCTTCATCACCGCTTCCAGCTCGCGTTCCGGCATCTGGCCATGGGCCACGGCAATGCGGGCCTCGGGAACCAGTTCTTCCAGGCGGGCGCGCTGGTTGTTGATGGTCTCCACCTCGTTATGCAGGAAATAAGCCTGGCCGCCGCGTTTCAGTTCGCGCAGCAGGCCTTCGCGTATGGTGCTGCCATCTTCACGGCGGACAAAGGTCTTGATGGCCAGGCGTCGTTCGGGGGGAGTGGCAATAATGGACAGGTCACGAATGCCTTCCAGCGACATGCTCAAGGTGCGCGGGATGGGCGTGGCGGTCAGGGTGAGAATATCCACTTCCGCACGCAGCGCCTTGAGCTTTTCTTTCTGGCGCACGCCAAAGCGATGCTCTTCGTCGATGACCACCAGGCCCAGCCGTTTGAACGCTACATTTCTGGACAGGATCTTGTGCGTGCCAATGACAATGTCGACACTGCCATCGGCCAGCCCCTCGACAGCCGCATTGACCTGCTTCGAGGAACGGAACCGCGACAGCTCCACCACGTTGACGGGCCAGTCCGCAAAGCGGTCGGCAAAGGTTTGCGCGTGTTGTTCAGCCAAGAGGGTGGTGGGGCACAGTACGGCAACCTGCTTGCCGTCCATCACCGCCACAAAGGCGGCACGCAGCGCCACTTCGGTCTTGCCAAAGCCCACGTCACCGCACACCAGCCTGTCCATGGGGCGGGAGGCCGTCATGTCTTCCAGGACGGCCTGAATGGCCTGTGCCTGGTCAGGGGTCTCCTCAAAGCCGAAACCTTCGGCAAAGGCTTCGTAGTCATTGCTGGAGAGTTTGAAGCGGTGCCCTTGGCGGGCGGCCCGTTGCGCATACAGGGCCAGCAGTTCGGCGGCGGCATCCCGTACCTGTCGGGCCGCCTTGCGCCGGGCGCGCTCCCACTGGCCCGAGCCAAGCTGGTGCAGGGGAGCGGTTTCAGGATCGTTGCCGCTGTAGCGGGCAATGGCATGCAGTTGTGCCACCGGTACATAAAGGGTGCTGCCCTGCGCATATTCCAGGTGCAGGAACTCCATGTCGCCTTCGCCCAGGTCCATTTCAATCAGACCCAGATAGCGGCCGATGCCGTGCTGGGCATGAACAACGGGATCGCCCTCGCGCAATTCGGACAGGTCCCGCACCATGGCTTCCACGTCCGTGTGGCGGCGAGCCTGTCGGCGACGCACCACTGAACGGGCCTGACTGGGATAGAGATCGTTTTCGGTCAGCAGCAGGAGGTGCTCGGGTGCGATGCCAAAACCGGTGGTCAGGGGCGCTACCACCAGGCTGAACGGCAGGTCATCGGCCTGTATGGCTTCCGCCAGCGTCTGGGGCGCGGTGGCGGGCGTGATGTCAAAGCCCGTCAGCATGTCCAGGAGGGTTTCACGGCGGCCGGCAGAATCTGCACACAAGATCACGCGCTGGTGGTTGTCGGCCAGCAGTTTGCGCAGGCCGGCAACGGGGTCATCGGCACGCCGGTTGACGGCAACGGATGGGGCGGTATGGAAATCAGGGTGGGTCTGGGCCGGGTCCAGCACCAGCCGCGGAAACGGCTTCAGTTCGGTGAAGAGTTCTTCGCTGCCGAGAAACAATTGTGATGGCGACAGCACCGGGCGCTGTGCATCGCCCTTGAGAAAGTCGTGACGCTTGCGGGTTTCTGTCAGAAACGCGTCAATGGTGCTGCTCAGGTCGCCCAGGGTGACGGTAATGGCCTGATCGGGCAGGTAATCAAACAGCGTGGCGGTGTGATCAAAAAACAGCGGCAGGTAATATTCTATGCCTGCAAACGCAATGCCGTTGCCAATGTCCCGGTACGGAAGGGCGCGGCTGGGGTCGCCCTCGAATACCTCCCGAAACCGGGAGCGAAAGCGGGTGCGGGCCTCTTCGTCCATGGGGAACTCGCGCCCAGGCAGCAGTTGTACGTCATTGACCGGGTACAGGCTGCGCTGGCTTTCAACATTGAAGCAGCGTATGGACTCGATCTCGTCGTCGAAAAGATCAATGCGGTAGGGCAGCACGGAACCCATGGGAAACAGGTCAATCAGCCCGCCCCGTATGGAAAACTCGCCAGGCGCGTTGACCTGGGTGACATGGCTGTAGTTGGCCAGCACCAGTTGCTCGCGCAGAGCCTGTTCGTCAAGGCGATCACCCTGACGGAAAGAAAAGGTGTACGCGGCCAGAAAGCTGGGTGGTGCAAGGCGGTAGAGCGCGGTTGTGACCGGCACGGTCAGTATGTCGACCTGGTCATGGGCCAGGGCGTGCAGGGTACGCAGCCGCTCGGAGATCAGGTCCTCGTGGGGCGAGAAACTGTCGTAGGGAAGCGTTTCCCAGTCGGGCAGGCGACGCACGCGCAGGCTGGGTGCCAGCAGGGCGGTTTCATCCGCGACGCGCTGGGCGGCCATGGGGTCGGCGCACAGGACAACAATGGCCTGGTTGGCAGTCTGGGCCAGTTCGGTCAGCAACCAGGCATCGCCCGATCCGGGGGGCAGGGGCTGGATGTGACGTTGACCGGGTTTGAGGGCAGCCACCATGGATTGGACAGCTGCGAGCGGGGGGCGGGGAGTTGTTTCGATAACCATTTTGAATTGAATTATAAAATGGCTTGCCATGAACACGAAATTGATTGCCATTGTGCCTGCCGCCGGGGTGGGGCAACGAGCCGCTGCCCCCCTGCCCAAGCAGTACCAGCCCATACACGGTCAGCCCATGCTGCGCCATGCGGTCCGAGCCTTGCTGGCCGATGCCCGGGTGGCGCAGGTACGCGTCATCGTGGCCGACCACGATGTGCTTGCCGGGCAGGCGGTTTCCGGCCTGCCGCGGGTGGTGTGCCGCCCCCACGGCGGGGCCAGCCGGGCCGATACCGTTGCAGGCGGCTTGCGGGATGCGCTGGATCAGGGAGCCGTGACACGCGACGACTGGGTGCTGGTGCACGATGCCGCGCGGCCTGGCCTGCCGCCGGATGCCTTGCAAGCCCTTGTCGACGCCTGTCTGCAGCAGAATTGCGGCGGCCTGCTGGCCTTGCCGGTGGCCGATACGGTCAAGCGCGGCCAGTCTGCCGGTGCGAAGGGCGGGGTCAGTCAGGTGCTGGCCACGCTGGAGCGCGATGGGCTCTGGCTGGCGCAGACGCCTCAGATGTTTCGAGTGGGCCAGCTGCTTGAGGCGTTTGAAAACGCCCGCAACCAGGGCAGGGCAATCACGGATGAATCCAGTGCCATGGAGCTGGCCGGTCATCAACCCCTGCTGGTGCGTGGCTCGCCGGCCAACCTCAAGGTGACGTGGCCAGAGGACTTTGCCATGGTGGCACACTGGTTGCCGGTGCATCCGGCAAATCCGGCGTCGGGCAAGATATCATGACGATTTTCAGGAACGAAAAAATGAAACGCATTCCTTTCAGAATCGGGCAGGGCTCGGACGTCCATGCCCTGGTGGCGGGTCGCCCGCTGATTGTGGGTGGGGTCACCATTGACCACACCCACGGGCTGGCCGGGCATTCCGATGCCGATGTGCTCCTGCATGCCATTACCGATGCGGTGCTGGGCGCAGCCGGTCTGGGCGACATTGGCCGCCATTTTCCGGATACGGATCCGGCCTATCAGGGGGCCGACAGCCGCGAACTGCTGCGCGTTGCCATGCAGCGGGTGCGGGAGGCAGGCTGGCAGGTGGTGAACATCGATGCCACCGTCCATGCGCAGGCGCCCCGCATCGGACCGCACGCCCCGGCCATGGTCCGCAACATTGCCGCAGACCTGGGCGTGGCCGAGACAGACGTCAACATCAAGGCCAAGACCAACGAAGGGCTGGGATGGCTGGGGCGCAAGGAAGGCATGGCCGCCAATGCCGTGGCACTGCTGGCGCCGGTTTCAGATTCCTAGGTGGTGCCAAGCCTACAGCCAGTACATGTCGCCCAGATAGTGCGCAAAGATAGGGTAGTCCATCCAGACACCCTTGAGATCCTTTTTGGCAATGCTGGCCATCTCGGGCGTCAATAACCAGATGTTGACGGCATCGGCTGCCAGTTGCCGCTGCATGGCTTTCATGAGTTCGCGCTGCTTGACGGGGTTGCGGGTCTCGTTGTGCTGCTGGAACTGGCGCCGGAATTCGGGGCTGTCGTAGCCAAAGTAATAATCGGGCCGGGTATAGATGTGATAGTCAAAGGGCTCGACATGCATGATCAGCGACAGGTCAAAATCAGCGCGTTCGAATACATTGTCCAGCCATTCGTGCCAGGTCAATTGCTGCACGGTAAGCTCAATGCCGCTTTCGGCAAGCAGCTCGGCCAGTACGGGTCCGCCCATGCGGGCATACGGGGGTGGTGGCAGAGCCAGGGTCAGTTTCAGGGGCAGCTCCACGCCGGCTTCATTCAGCAGGTTTTGTGCCATGTCCGGACTGTAGGGGTACAGGCTGGTCAGGTTGATGAAGCCAGGATCCGTCGGTACAAAATGGCTGCCAATGGCAGTACCACGCCCACCAAAGGCATGTTTGATGAAGCGTGCGCGGTCAACCGCATGGGTCAGTGCCTGGCGGACGCGCTTGTCGTTCAGCGGTGCACGCCGATTGTTGATGGCAATCAGCACCTTGCTGTTGGTATTGCCCAGCAGCACCTGGTATTTCTGATCAACGTTGTGTCCGTCAATTCCCTGCAGCGACATGTGAAACAGCATGTCGACCGTACCGGTGCGTATGGCTTCGGCCTGCACGTCCGGCTCGGGCATGAAGCGGAACTCGGCCCTTTCAATGGTGATGTTGTCGGCGTGGCGGTAGTCCGGCCAACGCTGCAGCTCGACACTTTTCTCTGCCTGCCACGAATGGAACATATAAGGCCCCGTGCCAATGGGGTGCTGGTCCAGCTGGTCGACCGAGTCGGGGTGCACAATGACCGCCGGGCTGGTTCCCAGCCGGTAGGCCAGCAAGGGATCGGGCTGGCGCAGTTTGAGTGAAAGGGTGCGCGAATCGTGAACGACAATATCAGCTATGTTCCTGAATACGGTTTCATGCAGTTTGTTCTGTTTTCCCAGTTTGATGGCCCGGTCTATACTCTTTTTGACGATATTGGCATCCATGATGGCTCCATCATGAAACTGCACGTCGTCACGCAGATGGAACACTACGCTCAGGCCATCACTTTCTTCGCTCCAGCTGGTGGCAAGCAGGGGCTCTACCGTTCCATTTTCGTTAACCCTTGTTAACCCTTCCAGAATGTTCCCAAGCGTTATTTCCCCGATAATGGCAGCGTCTGTACGGGTGGGGTCGAGGCTGTCCGGAGCAAGGGACACGCCAATCACCACCCGGCTGTCGGCGGCACTGGCCATGGTGGGGAATGGCAGGCTCAGGGCGCTTAGCGCCACGGGCGCAGTGATAAACTTTCGGCGTGTGATCATGACAAGTCAGATTTCCGAATAATAATGTGCATGGTATGTATCATGTATGAATATGGCAGGCCATGTCCATTGGTAATGCATTGAAGAGCGGGCTGCGGCCCATGTGGATGATCGGCATCACGCTGGTCATCCTGCTGGTGTCCGTGTCGGCTTATGTGGCCAACGAAAGCCAGCAGCGCCAGAGGCAGCATGTTGAACGCGAGCTACAGGTCATCAACCAGTTGCAGCGTCAAAGTGTACAGGCGTGGTACGATCAGCGCCTGACGGACGCTGCAGTGCTGATGGATGACACCGCCCTGAGCAAGCTGGTGCAAGACGCATTGCACGAAGCACCTGACCAGGACGCCGTGCAGACACGTTTGCAGTCCCGCCTGCAGGGCTTGCTTGAGCGCCACAATTATACCGGCGTGTGGCTGGCCGATCCCGACGGCAGCATCCGGTTCAGTTCCACAGCCAAGACGCTTGCCCGGCTGCCCGGCACCGAATACGCGCTGCTTGCCCAGGTCTTTTCACGTGCTGAGGCCGCCATTGTCCCGCCCCGGCACGACAATACCTTCGAATACCCCTTTCTGAGCGTGCTGGTACCGCTGTTTCATGATGGCGAACGCATAGCGGCAATCTGGCTGATCATGGATGTCCGCCTGTCGCTTTATCCCATCATGGAACGCTGGCCCGTGCGCCGCACGACGGCGGGATCGGCGCTGGTGATGCGGGATGGCGATGAGGCAAGCTACCTGTCGCCAACAAGCGGTCCGGACAGCCCGGTGACATTGCCCCGGGTCTCGCTCAACAACGGCGACCTGCCAGCGGTCAAGGCCGTGGAAGGCATGCGGGGCCTGTTTACTGGCCTCGGTTCGGACGGGACGCCCATGATTGCGGTGGCCAGTTCGTTGCGCGGGGTTCCATGGGTGCTGCTTTCCACCGTGCGGCTGGAGGAAGCCATGCTGGGCGAATGGAACGACTTTCTTCGCCTGATTGCACCCATCGTGCTGACGTTGCTCACGGCAGCCGTGGTCATTGTCTATGCCCAGCGCCTGGCATGGCGACGCGAACGTGAACTCAAGCTGGCCTTGCAGGCGCAGGTCCGCATCGACGGGCTGACATCGGTGGCCAATCGGCGGGCCCTGAACGAGCGCCTGCTGTATGAATGGAACCGCGCTTCGCGCCAGCGCACGTCCTTGTCCGTCCTCATGATTGATGTGGATCACTTCAAGCTGTACAACGATGCCTATGGGCACCTGCGTGGCGACGATACCCTGAAGCAGGTGGCAGCGCTGGTGACGTCAGTCGTGACACGCTCTGTGGATATGGTGGCCCGCTACGGTGGCGAGGAGTTCGTGGTGGTCATGCCCGACACCAATGGCGAACAGGCGGTGGCGATGGCAACTCGAATCTGTGCAGAAATCAGGCGGGTAGGCATCGAGCACCGCCATCCGGAGACACAGGGGGTGGTTACCGTCAGCATTGGTGTCGCGGTCACCAACCCGGGCAAGCCGGTGGCCGACACCACATCCGATGATGGTGCCATTACCTTGCTCAAGCAGGCAGACACGGCGTTGTATCGGGCGAAGGCGCTGGGCCGGGGGCAGGTGGTGCTCTACCATCCCGAGATGGAGACGCCATCATCTTCAAGAGGGTAATGGACGCTTCAACCGGTTGATGAATACGTCATCAGGCTGAAGGTTTGGTGCGTGGCAGCCAGATGCACGCCGCCAGGCCCCCTGTGGTCTTTGCCGGTGTCAGTTCCAGATGGCCTCCCACCTGCTGCAGCAGCCGCTCGACAATGGCCAGCCCCAACCCTGCGCCGCTTACCCCCGTGCGGGCCGTGTCACCCCGCGAGAACGGGCGCAGCAGTTGCGTGATGTCGTCCGCTGCAATGCCCGGGCCCTTGTCTGCGACCTGAATCAGAATCTTGCCACCGCGCAGCTCGACGCTCAGACGGATGTGGGCCTTGTCGTCTTCAGGGTTGCGTCCGTAGCGGCGGGCATTTTCAATCAGGTTGGCCACAATACGCTTGAGATCATATTCGTTGATGCGGGCGTGAAGGTCGGGTTGAATATTTGCCTTGATGAGTCCGCCCATGGCCAAGGTGTGGGACAGCTCGCGCCGATAGACCTCGGTAATGATGGCCGAGACATTGACCCCCCGCCTTGGTGCCACATTGGCCGGCCGGGCGTACTCCATGAGCTGGCCGATGGTGTGGTCGATCTGGGCCATGTCTTCGTCAATGGCATGGCGGGCGTGCTCGCTGATGTCTGCCATTTCAATTTCGAGCCGCATGCGGGCCAGTGGCGTGCGCAAGTCGTGCGAGATGCCGGCCAGCATGATTTCGCGGTCGGCCTCGGTCTGACGGATGTCGCGTGCCATGCGGTTGAAGGCCACGTTCATGTCACGAATTTCTGACGGGCCCTTTTCGGGCAGGGGAGAAGGAGTTTCGCCGTGCGCCAGTTGCTGGGCCACCCGGATCAGGCGCGCCAGGGGCCGGTTGACAAAGCGCACGCTGATGGCCGCTCCCAGCAGGGCCAGCAGCAGGGCCGACCCCACCCAGCCCAGCCACTCAAGGCCGGAGGTGATCTCCAGCTGCTCGCGGTTGAAGACCAGCCAGTAGTGATCGTGATTGAGTTTGAAACTCACCCATATGCCGGGCACTTCATTGACTGCCCAGCCAATGATGGTGTCTTCGCCCAGGCGATCCAGAATGGCATGAGAAACCGTATTCCAGTAGCGGGAATCGGGCAGCGGGTCGTAGATGTCAGTGGGTTCGCGCGGCTGGACGCGCAGGCCTTCGTGGGTGGCCAGGTCCAGCATGAGGGCCGAGCGGACACTGCTGGGTGCATAAACCAGTGCGGAACGCGAGATGCTGACGGAACTGGCCACGCGCTGGGCCATTTGTTCGGCACGGGGGCCTTCTTCAATACTGAAAAATATTTTCAGCCATACCACCAGGCTGACCACCATGAGCAGGGTCAGGAGGGCAAAGGTACGGCCAAACAGCCCGATGCGAAAAGGGTGCTGTCGATAGCGATGCGAAGTGCGCGAGGAGCCAGGGCTGGACACGGGGGATCAGGGGACAGCCCCCCGGCGTCGCTTACTGACCTCCGTCGGGGACAAACACATAGCCCAGGCCCCAGACAGTCTGGATGTAGACAGGCTTGGAGGGGTTGGTTTCAATCAGTTTGCGCAAGCGGGAGATTTGCACGTCAAGGCTGCGGTCGAAGGCTTCGTATTCGCGCCCGCGTGCCAGTTCCATCAGCTTGTCGCGCGACAGCGGCACCTTGGGATGCCGGGCAAAGACCTTGAGCACGGAGAACTCGCCGGTGGTGATGGGCACGGGCTCGTCGTTGCGGGTCAGGGTGCGGGTGGACAGATTGAGCACATAGGGACCGAACTCGACGGATTCATTGTCCTGGCTGGGTGCGCCGGGGTGTTCTTCGGTGCCCCGGCGGCGCAGGATGGCATTGACCCGGGCCAGGAGCTCGCGCGGGTTGAAAGGTTTGGTAAGGTAGTCATCGGCACCCATTTCAAGGCCGACGATGCGGTCAATTTCTTCGGCCTTGGCCGTCAGCATGATGATGGGCGTGTTGTCGTGCGAACCACGCAGGCGACGACAGATGGACAGGCCATCTTCCCCGGGCAGCATGAGATCAAGCACGAGGAGATCGAAGTGCTCGCGTTGCCAGAGTTTGTTCATTTCCTTGCTGTCTTCGGCGACATAGACGTTGAAGCCTTGCTCTGACAAATAGCGGCGCAGCAGATCGCGAAGGCGGGGGTCGTCGTCGACGACAAGAATTTTGCGGGCGGGGTTTGGGTTTGGTGTAGTCATGGCGCAAATGTAACAGGCTAGATGGGATCCGTACAGATGTTTGCAGTAACTTTTTACACATGAAGTATTTGTGCAATTGTTCTGCCATGCACTCGGCCTTCGCTGGTGACTGTATTCTATCGTTAAAATACCGTCATGGATACCTACATATTAGCGCTGGAAACGTCCTCGTCGTGGTGCAGCGTGGCGTTGCTGTCGCAGGTCAATGGCCAGACGCACTGTATCGCCCGTACCCACGAAGGTGCGGCCGAGCACACCCGCAAGCTGCTGCCCATGGCAGACGCGCTTCTGCGTACGGCGTCAGTCGATCACCAGGCGCTGTCCGCGGTGGCCTTCGGCCAGGGGCCGGGGGCATTCACGGGGCTGCGCGTGGCTTGTGGCCTGGCACAGGGCATGGCGCTGGGGCTGGGCATACCGGTCATACCCGTGGCCTCGCTGCAGGTTCTGGCCGCGCAGGCAGCAGATGGCCGGGATCAAGCCGACGCATCGTACCCGGCTGTGCATGTGGTGGTGCAAGATGCCCGCATGGGCGAGGCTTATGTGGCGGCGTACCGCGTGCCGGAACAGG
>DATGUI010000078.1:0-23473 GCA_035301405.1 Burkholderiaceae bacterium | reverse complement strand
TGACCTTTCTTGCACTATGGACGGGCGCCCTGTGGGGCAAGCCGACATGGGGAACATGGTGGGTATGGGACGCGCGTCTGACCTCCGAGCTCCTGTTGCTGTTTCTCTATGCCGGTTTTCTGGCGCTGCATGGCGCCATTGACGACCCCCGCCGGGCTGACCGCGCAGCCGCGTTGCTGGCCCTGGTTGGTGTCATCAATGTGCCGGTGATCTACTTTTCCGTAGTCTGGTGGAATACGCTGCACCAGGGCGCTTCGGTCAGCCTGGTCCGCGCTCCCAGCATGGCCATGACCATGCTGGCCGGCATGTTGATCATGACGCTCGCTTTCTGGTTTTACTCCATCGCGGTTGTACTGGTTCGCGCCCGTCAGCGCGTGCTGGCTCGCGAACGCCATGCAGCATGGACGCAGAATGCAGGAGCACAGTATGAACTGGTCTAGCTTGTCCGACTTTCTGGCCATGGGCGGCTACGGTGGCTACGTCTGGGGTGCACTCGGAATGGTGGCGCTGGTCCTGCTTGCAGAAGTGGTGCAATTGTCGCGTAATGCGGCAGCACACCGCAGCCAGCCTTCCGACGAACGCTTGAGGTAATGTCATGAAGCCAAGAACGCGCCGTGCAATCTACCTGGGGAGCGGGTTGCTCGCCCTGGCTGCTGCCGGCATGCTGGTATTGAACGCCTTCCAGAGTAATCTGGTGTTTTATTTTGGTCCGTCCGAAGTGATGGCCAATGAAGCACCGGCATCATCACGCTTTCGAATGGGTGGGGTGGTGGGCGAGGGCAGCATAAAGCGCGCCAGTGCGTCCGTTGAGATCTATTTTGACGTGACCGACGGCGTCGAGTCCATCCCGGTTACCTACAGCGGTTTTCTTCCTGACATGTTTCGTGAGGGGAAGGGGGTTGTCGTGCTCGGCAAGATGGGTTCCGATGGCGTGTTCCATGCGGATGAGGTATTGGCCAAGCACGATGAAAACTACATGCCGCCTGAAGCGGCCGAATCCATGGAGAAAGCCAAACGCAGGCAAGCCGCAGCCACTGTGGCCATGAATCCCGAGGGGGCGCAATGATTCCTGAAATCGGCCATTTCTCGTTGATTCTGGCCTTGCTGCTGGCCACGTCACAAAGCGTTTTTCTGCTGGCAGGTGCGGCGCGGGGACGAGAAGACTGGGTCGGCCTGGCGCGCCCGCTGGCCGGGGGCGTGTTGTGTTTTGTCCTGCTGGCTTTCGGGCTCCTGATGTGGTCATTTGTCACCAATGACTTTTCGGTGCTGTATGTCACGCAGCATTCCAATACCGCGCTGCCGCTTCCCTACCGGATGGCGGCCGTGTGGGGTGGGCACGAGGGCTCCATCCTGCTGTGGTTGCTCATCCTGGCTTTCTGGACGTTTGCCGTTACCGTTTTCTCCCGGAATCTTGAGGCCGACACCCTTGCCCGAATCGTCGGCATTATCGGGATTGTCACCATCGGCTTTCTGCTTTTCATCCTGTTTACTTCCAACCCCTTTGATCGCCTCATGCCGGCACCGGTCAACGGGCAGGACCTCAATCCGCAGTTGCAGGATCCCGGTCTTGTCATGCATCCGCCCATGCTTTACATGGGCTATGTGGGTACGGTGGTGCCTTTTGGCTTTGCCATGGCGGCGCTGCTTTCCGGAAGGCTGGATGCCGCCTGGGCACGGTGGTCACGGCCGTGGGCAACCGTTTCCTGGTGTTTTCTGACGGCAGGAATTGCCTTGGGCAGTGCGTGGGCCTATTACGTGCTGGGCTGGGGCGGCTGGTGGTTCTGGGATCCGGTTGAGAACGCCTCACTGGTTCCCTGGCTGGTAAGCACCGCCCTTGTCCATTCCCTGGCCGTGACCGAAAAGCGGAACACCTTCAAGATGTGGACCGTGCTGTTGGCCATCGTGGCGTTTTCCCTGTCCCTGCTGGGCACGTTTCTGGTGCGTTCCGGCGTGCTGACGTCAGTTCATGCCTTTGCCACCGATCCCACCCGGGGGGTGTTCATTCTGGCCTTTTTCGGATTGGTGACGGGCGCCTCGCTGGCCCTGTTTGCCTGGCGTGGCAGCAAGGTGGCTGCCAACGGAGGCTTCAACCTGATATCACGTGAATCCATGCTGCTTGGCAACAATGTTGTGCTGACGGTGGCGGCTGGCGCCGTCCTGCTCGGAACGCTTTATCCGCTTCTGGTCGATGGGCTGGGCCTGGGCAAGCTGTCGGTAGGCCCTCCTTACTTCAATGCCGTATTCATCCCCCTGATGGCGCCTGCCCTGTTCCTGATGGGGATAGGCCCGATTGCACGATGGCGTCAGGCCGACCCGGGGGATCTTGCCTACCGCCTGCGCTGGGCGGTTCTGGTGAGCCTGGTGGCTGCCCTCGTCACGCCCTTTCTGTTTGGACAATGGCGGGCCCTGACCAGCTTCGGCTATCTGCTGGCATTCTGGATATTCGCCTCGGCACTGGTCAACTTGCTGGATACCGGCAGGCGCAGGCTGTCACTGCGGCAACGGGGGAGCCGATTGCGCAAGCAGCCGGCCAGTTTCTACGGCATGCTGATTGCCCACTTCGCCATGGGCGTGGTGGTCTTTGGCATCACGTCGGTCAGCAGCTTCGAGCAGGAACAGGATGTGGTCATGCACCCGGGCGATACCGTGTCGCTCGCCGGGTATGCATTCCGTCTTGATGAGGTCAGGAGCCGGCCCGGGCCAAACTATATCGCGGAAACGGCCCGGGTGACGGTATTCAGGAATCAGCGAGTCGTTGCGATCCTGCAGCCGGAGAAACGCATGTTCACATCAAATCGCGCCCTGGCGCCGGCAACGGAAGCAGCCATAGACTCCGGGTTCACCCGTGACCTGTACGTGGCAATAGGCGACCAGCTGGATAACGGCGGATGGGTAGTCCGTGCTTATCACAAGCCCTTTGTGGCATGGATATGGGGCGGCGGCCTGCTCATGGCATTGGGGGGTGGTCTGTCGCTGCTGGACAAGCGCTACCGGATACGCCGACGCGTTCGGGCACCCGTTCGGGCCGGTCCGGATGAAACGGCTCCTGGCCTGGTGATGGAAAAGAGGACCGTCTCATGAAACGTGCCTGGCTTCCCTTGCTCGTCTTCGTCTTGCTGATGGCCTTTCTGGGTGTCGGGCTAACGCTTAACCCCCGCGAGGTGCCATCACCCCTGATTGGCAAACAGGCGCCAGAGTTCACGCTCTCCCGTGTCGCCAATGCGTCGGAGACCCTGTCGTCCGCCAGTCTGAAAAATCAGGTCTGGCTGCTGAATGTCTGGGCATCGTGGTGCGGCGCCTGCCGGCAGGAGCATCAGGTGCTCACCGACCTGGCACGCAGTGGTGCCGTCCCCATCTACGGATTGAACCACAAGGACAAGCGCGACAACGCGCAACGGTGGCTGGAGCGCTTTGGCAACCCGTATGCCGAGTCCTTCTACGATCCCGATGGCCATGTGGGCATTGATTTTGGTGTTTACGGGGTACCCGAAACGTTCCTGATTGATGCAGACGGCACCATCTTGTACAAGCATGCCGGTCCGGTAACCCCAGAACTCCTGGATGAAACCATCTTGCCGCTGGTCAGGAAGCGCAATGGCTAGGGTCTGGCTGGCACTGATTGCCCTTCTGCTGTTTTCCGGTCTGGCGCTGGCTCGCGTGGCGACGCCGCTGGCAGAAGATCCTGCCCTGGAAGCGCACATGATGCGCATTGCCGAAAACATGCGGTGTCTGGAATGTCAGAACGAGACGCTGGCGGCGTCCCATGCCGAACTGGCTGCCGATTTGCGTCAGCAGATACGCGAGATGCTGAAAGCAGGGCGCTCCGATCAGCAGATTGTTGACTACATGGTCGAACGCTATGGTGATTTCGTGCTCTACAAGCCGCCTTTCAAGCCAACGACCTGGTTGCTGTGGCTGGGCCCTTTTGGCCTGTTGCTGCTGGCTGCCTGGACCATGGTACGAGCCATACGCCAGCGTGCTGACGTCGATCGGCCTCCGGTGCTTACGCCCGATCAGGAGCAAGAGGCCCAGCGCCTTCTGGGCGCATCGGTTGGCAAGGAGTCTTCATCATGATCCCGTTTCTGTTGTTTGTCATTGCAGCCACCATGGCGGCAGTATCCCTGGTTGTTATTCCTCTGTTTTATCGACGGGCAAACCGGCATGCCAGTCAGGAAGACCTGACCGTGTTGTCGGACAGCATGCGCGAGCTGGATGCTGAGCTGGAAGATCATCGCATTTCCCCGCAGGAGTACGATCACATGCGCGCCGGCCTGCTTCATGATGCGCTGAAGGCAGAGCAGGCACGCCGGGCAGACAAACGGTCGCGGCCGAAACGGACCGGATGGTTGGCGCCTCTGCTTGTCGGGATGGCCCTGCCCATTACTGCTATCGGCTTGTACGTGATGAACGGCCAGCCAGCGCTGGTCGCACGGTCTGCGCCTGCGGATGCGAATCAGCAAGCCGCTTCCAGCACCCAGATTCAACAGACCATCGATACGCTCAGGGAAAAACTGCAGGATGACGAGGGCAATGGCGAGCGCTGGCTGTTGCTGGCCCGATCTTACGAAGCGGCCGGCCAGTCTTCCGAAGGGTTGTCTGCCTACGCCAGGGCAGTGGCGCTGATGCCCGATAATGCCGATCTGCTGGTGGAGTATGCCAATGCTCTCGGGCGTTTCAATGATCGCAACCTCAGTGGCAAGCCTTCGGAACTGGTTGCGGCCGCCCTCGAGCTGGACCCTGAAAACCGCAATGCACTGGCTCTGGCCGGTGCAGCGGCCATGCAGCAGGGCGACAACGAAGGGGCAGCACGGCACTGGGCCCGTCTTGAGCGTCTGATTCCCGAAGACTCCCCCGATCGGCAACGGGTTGCAGCGCTGATCGCCCGGGCAGAAGGCCGTCCTGTGGCGGACACGGAGCCCGCACCGACGCAGGCCGTCGCCGCCAGCACCGCCAGGGATGTATCCGGCACCATTGAAGTTGATGAATCCGTGGCAGACAAGATATCGCCCAGTGACACGCTATTCGTGTTTGCCCGCGTACCGGATGGCCCGCCCATGCCGGTGGCAGCGGTGCGCAAGCCGGCAGCGGGTTGGCCCGTCTCGTTCACGCTGGACGACAGCACCGCCATGATAGAAGGCATGACCCTGTCTTCGTTTGAGCGCATTGACATCGTGGCGCGTGTTTCGCAGGATGGAAATGCCGATCCCAAAGAAGGCGACATCGAAGGCCATGCCGCTGGTGTCGATTTGGGAGAACGGCAAGTCAGAGTCGTGCTTGACCACGTGATCAGCGGGCAATGAAGCCTTCTTGCGATTAATCGTATGCAATTCTGAGGGCTGCGGCTGCAGCCCACGGTGCCAGCAACAGCGCCAGTATCAGCATGGCGCCCAGCAATGAGAAATGCCCCTCGGCAGACAAGCCATCCATGGTGGCCCGCACGGCGCCGGAGCCGAAGATCAGCACCGGCACATACAGCGGCAAGATGAGCAGGGCGAGTAAAACGGCGGCGCCCCGCACGCCGATGACCAGGGCCGAGCCCACGCTGCCAATCAGACTGAGTATGGGCGTGCCAAGCAAGAGAGTGCCGACAAGGGTGAGCATCGCTGGCGCATCCACGTGATATTGCACCGCCAGCAATGGCGCGATGACAACAAGCGGCACGCCGCTGATCAGCCAGTGTGCAAGGGCCTTTGCGAGCACCAGTGCAGGCAACGGCGTGGGGACCAGCAGCAATTGTTCCAGACTGCCATCCCTGTGGTCATCACTGAACAGGCGCGTGAGCGACAGCATGGACGCCAGCAGGGCGGCCACCCAGATCACCCCGGCGGCCATGTGCCGAAGCAGCTCGGGCTCTGCGCCACTGCCCAGGGGGAACAGGCTGGCCACAATCACAAAGAACAGCACGGCTGCCACCATGTCCGAACGCCGTCGCCAGGCGAGCCGCAAGTCCCGGCCCAGCACGGCCACAAACGCTGAAGCAGATGGCTCCTGCCTCATAGGCACAGCTCCAGTGTGTCGATGGAGGGGTGCAACGCCACATCGTGGTGGCTGGTGAGGACCGTAATGCCACCGCGCCGGGCGTGGCCTTGCAGCAATGACGACAGCCACTGTGTGGCATGCGCATCCAGCGCAGTAAATGGTTCGTCCAGTACCCACAGGCGGGATGTTGACCGAACAGCCACACGGGCCAGGGCCAGACGCCGTCTTTGCCCTTGTGAAAGCAGGCGAGCCGGGACGGCAGCGTGCTGACCGAGGCCGGCCGCCTGCAGGGCGGCCACGGCGGATGCACGAGAAAGGCGCAGCCCGCTGAGCGCCGTGTGACTGCGGAGGTTTTCCAGTGTGGTCAGGTCATCTTTGGTGGCCGTGGCATGCCCAATGTAAATCAGGTCTTGTGCAAAGGCCTCGCGCATGGAGCGGGGTGGCTTGCCATTCCAGAAAATGGTGCCCTGCGTGGGAGCAAGCAGGCCGCAGATCATGCGCAGCAGGCTGGTCTTGCCGGCACCGTTTGCACCCATGACCCGCAAAAGCTGGCCGGGCAGTACCTGGGCATTCAGGTCGGTAAAGAGCATGCGGTCACTGCGATGGCACTGGAGGTGGCATAGCGCTAGCCCGGATTTCATTGGCAGATCCTTCTGGCCTGGCGGTCGTCTCCAGTCCAGTCTAGCCATATCGTGCAAGCACGGGCATGGGCAAAAACCCTGCACCTTGCATGCAGCCTACTTGTCGTTGCGTGGTCCTTTGGACTTCTTCAGCTTCAGCGGCGTATCGTCCCTGGGTTTGAGTGGAGTAGAAGAGGCAGCCGCGGGATTGGGGTTGCCGTCAAACCGCGTAGCACTATCTTCCGGGCGTCCACCGGTTTCGGCACCGCCCTGGTGGTCGGGTTTGCCTGCGCGCGGATTGCGCCTGTCTATATGTTTGTGTGGGACTTTGCTCGTCTTTCCGGGTGGCTCACGTTTTAATGGATCCGTATCGGGAAGCTTGGGAGGGCGGTCAGCCATAATTCCTCCTGTGAGTTGTTGGTGAACCCTGAGGCAAGCAATTCTCATTCCTGATCGGCCAAGCGATTGTTAAACAACGTATATTGGTTACTCTTGGCCTGTTCACTTCAGGCCCGTCTGCTTGAGAATATTGTGCACGCGGTACCAGCCATCAGCTCTGATTTGGCGAGCCATGGAAGCCTGGCAAAAGACGCCAAGGTGTGCCGATCAGGTAACGGGTGTGCGGGGATATTTTGAAGCCGTGCGAAAACGATAGAAAAAAATGGCCGCTAGCGAGAAGCGTGCCCGCTTTCTGCATAAATTATTTTTTTATTATTCGTCCAATTAGAGCAGTCACTGGAAGACTCACAAGTGCAATACTTACAGTAGGGTGCGCCCCAATTATGGCGGTATACACAGATCCCGCAATAGACAGTGCGGCCAGACTCCCACCTATGATGTGGCCTCGTCTAAAGTCTCGACGTGTCGCATCAAGGCTTGCCGTGTCTATGTGGATTCGATGATCTTGCTCTTTTTCGGCCATGCGCACAATGCGCTCAGCGCCGTTCTCTACTATATTGTTGAAGTCAGCTAATGTAGATGGAGGTGGGAGCGGTCCTTCCCATTGAGCAGAGACAAGCTGCTCAGTTGCATTTTTTTCCCTCTCGGCAGTTGGTGCGCTATTATTTTTTCTTTTGGCCATGATAGCGGCTGATGGCTGCGCTGAAATCATTACCAACGCGCCGGACATCCTGTCTCATGCGCTGCAAGTCTGTTCCTTGGACGCGCGGATAATCCGGCGTTGCGATCACGGTAGCAGGGGACGATATACCCGCGATGATACCAGCGACTAACGCGCTTCTTTTTCGCATGATAATTTCCTCCTGTGATACATAGCGGACAAGATGCTGTCCAACCCGATGAAATATAATAACAAAATAATAGAGGAAAAGTGTTACGCGAACTGCAGATGTTTGACTAGAAGTCTTCGCTGCACCATACCTGCAGGCTCCGGGCACCGTGGGCATGTGGATACGCCAGGAAACCAGGCGGTTTGACCAAAAAGTTTCCTGCCAAAAATAAAAAAGCCACCCGTTGGGGCGGCTATTGCTTTCTGCAAGCTGTTGATCTGATTGGCGGACAGGGTGAGATTCGAACTCACGATACGCTTGCACGTATACCGGATTTCGAGTCCGGCGCATTCGACCACTCTGCCACCTGTCCGTTGCCAATGCATTTCTGACCCGCGCGTGCATTATTGTTTTCCCACGCAAGGTCAAGCGCAGCATTTTAACAAGAATCCCCGCGCTTGTGCACCGCCCCGCGCCAGACGCGCTGTTCACGATCATCCCGGCAACAGTTCTATACTGTATGTTGCCGGCTACCATTTCAGCAAACAGGGGGATCCCATGCTTAAAGACAAACTTGCGGTCGTTACCGGGTCAACCAGCGGCATCGGACTGGCCATTGCCCGAGAGCTGGCTGCCAGCGGCGCTCACATTGTCATCAATGGCTTCGGCGAGCCAGACGCCATCGAGCAAGAACGCTCCAGCTTCGAGAAAGACTTTGGCGTGCGGGCCTATTACATTGGGGCCGACCTGTCGCAGCCGGATTCCACGCGTGCCTTCATTGACGAGGCAGCCAGCAAGCTTGGCGGCATTGATATCCTCGTCAATAACGCTGGCATACAGCACACTGACCGCGTAGAGGATTTTCCTGTCGATCGCTGGGATGCCATCATTGCGCTCAACCTGTCCGCCGTCTTTCATGGCACGGCGGCAGCCTTGCCCCACATGCAGAATAACGGGTGGGGCCGCATCATCAACATCGCCTCGGTGCATGGCCAGGTGGCATCGGTAGAAAAGTCGGCCTATGTGGCGGCCAAGCACGGTGTCATCGGGCTCACCAAGGTCACCGCCCTGGAAAATGCTGGTTCCGGCATCACCTGCAATGCCATTTGTCCGGGCTGGGTCCGTACGCCACTGGTTGAAAAGCAGATCGAGGCCCTGGCCGTGTCCGAAGGGCTCCTTGTTGAAGAGGCGGCCAAACTGCTATTGTCGGAGAAGCAGCCGTCACTGCAGTTTGTCACGCCCAGACAGCTGGGTGCGGCAGCGGTGTACCTGTCTTCGGACGCTGCAGAACAAATGACGGGCGCCAACCTCACCATGGACGGTGGCTGGACGGCCCGCTGATTACAAGGGTTCCCATCATGCTCATGTTGCTTTCTCCGGCCAAGAAGCTGGACTATGACTCTCCGGTTCGGACCACGTTGCACACACAGCCGCTGTTTGTTGACGAGGCCCACGAGCTGATCAGATTGCTCAAGGGCAAATCGGTACCAGAGGTTGCCACGCTGATGAAGCTCAGCGACAACCTCGCAACGCTCAATGCGCAGCGTTATCAGGACTGGTCGCCAAGCTTTGATCTCCATAATTCGCGGCCGGCCATCCTGGCCTTCAATGGCGATGTCTACGACGGCCTGGAGGCCACCTCGCTGTCTGACGACCAGCTTCAGTGGGCGCAAGACCATCTCGCCATACTCAGCGGCCTGTATGGAGTGCTGCGTCCGCTGGATCTCATGCAGCCCTACCGCCTGGAAATGGGCACCCGGCTCGAGAATCCCAGGGGGCGTAACCTGTATGCCTATTGGGGATCGCAGATTGCCGGGTATCTGGACAAGCAGCTGGCACAAGCAGCAGGCAACCGGTCCAATGAACCAGGCATTGTCCTCAACCTGGCGTCGGCAGAATACTTCAAGGCGGTGGACCGCAAGGCGCTGCAGGCACGGGTCGTGGAATGTGTCTTTCAGGACTACAAGAGCGGCGACTGGAAGGTGATCGGCTTTCATGCCAAGCGTGCGCGTGGCCTGATGGCCCGGTTTGTCATCGACAACCGCTGCACGCAGCCTGACGAACTCAAGACGTTCGCCGTGGCCGGGTACGCCCATGCGCCCGATGCCTCTACCGATGATCGCCTGGTCTTCCGGCGCGACGAAACCTGAGTCCCCTCATCAGCGGTTAAAACCCAACACATCCGTGCGCCATGTTTGCGCACGGAACAATAACGCGCTAAAGTTTAATATTGGCTGCCCGAACATCCTGGGCGCCCAATCAAGGCTCTGTTTTCCGGGCTATCCGCCCGGTTTTTTGCGCCTGATTATTTTGCCGCTGGCCGCGCCACAAGCGTGTGTTGCCAGGGCTTCCGTTTCTATTGCAAGCGTCTGGCAGGTTCAGGCGTTCACTCTGCTTCTGACGGAGGCGGGTCTGGCCGGCAAGGTACTCGGGCGAATGGGTTCTGTGAATCCTGCAGCGTCGTGGTATCAGGCTGGTTCGGGCATCAATCCGGGTTGGCAACCAACCAGTCGGCCGCAGCAGTGAGTATTGAAAGGAATCACATCATGGAACTCAACGGCGCAGAGATCGTCGTGCGCTGCCTGGCCGAACAGGGCGTCGAACATGTGTTTGGCTACCCGGGCGGGGCAGTACTCTACATCTATGACGAAATCTACAAACAAGACAGCTTTCGTCACATTCTTGTCAGGCACGAGCAGGCAGCAGTCCATGCCGCCGATGCCTATTCCCGCGCAACAGAAAAAGTCGGTGTGGCCCTGGTCACCAGTGGCCCTGGCCTGACCAATGCGGTCACCGGCATTGCCACCGCGTACATGGACTCCATCCCCATGGTGATTGTCAGCGGGCAGGTGCCCACGGCCGCCATTGGCGAAGATGCCTTCCAGGAGTGCGATGCCGTGGGCATTACGCGCCCGTGCATCAAGCACAACTTCCTGGTTCGCGACATCCGCGATCTGGCCGAAACCATGCGCCGGGCGTTTTATATCGCCCAGTCCGGCCGACCCGGCCCGGTGCTGGTCGACATCCCCAAGGACATTACCACGGCCAAGGCCCGGTTCAGCGCCAAACGGGGCGAGGTACGCATGCGTTCCTATGTTCCGGTTACCAAGGGGCATCAGGGGCAAATCAAGAAGGCCGTGCAAATGCTGCTGTCGGCCGAGCGCCCCATGATCTACACCGGCGGCGGTGTCGTTCTGGCCAATGCTTCCGAGCAACTGCGCGAACTGGTCAACATGGTGGGGGCGCCCTGCACCAATACCCTTATGGGTCTGGGTGCCTACCCCGGCTCTGACGACAAGTTCGTCGGCATGCCCGGCATGCATGGCACATACGAAGCCAACCTGGCCATGCAAAATTGCGATGTCCTGCTGGCCATCGGTGCCCGGTTTGATGACCGCGTCATCGGCAACCCCAAGCACTTTGCCCAAAACCATCGCCGCATCATCCATATCGACATTGATCCGTCCTCCATCTCCAAGCGGGTGCAGGTTGATGTCCCCATCGTCGGCGACGTCAAGAGCATCCTCAAGGATATGATCACGCTCTACCGTCAGGCTGCGGCCGAGCGTCAGCCCGACAAGGACGCGCTGGCACGATGGTGGCAGCAGGTCAACACCTGGCGGGGCAAGCAGTGCCTGGACTACGAAAACTCCGACACCATCATCAAGCCGCAATACGTGGTGCAGAAACTCTGGGAGGTCACCGGGGGCGATGCCTACATCACGTCCGATGTCGGTCAGCACCAGATGTGGGCCGCGCAGTATTATCCCTTTGACAAGCCACGGCGCTGGATCAATTCCGGCGGGCTGGGCACCATGGGCGTGGGCCTGCCCTATGCCATGGGCGTGCAAATGGCACACCCCGATGCACAGGTGGCCGTCATTACCGGAGAAGGCTCCATACAAATGAACATCCAGGAGCTCTCCACCTGCACACAATACCGCCTGACACCAAAAATCATCTGTCTCAACAACCGCTATCTGGGCATGGTGCGCCAGTGGCAGGAAATTGACTACGGCTCGCGCTACTCCGAGTCCTATGTCGACGCCTTGCCCGACTTCGTGCGCCTGGTAGAAAGCTATGGCCACGTCGGCTTGCAGATCACCGATCCGGCCGATGTCGAGCCCGCGCTCAAGGAAGCCTTCACCACCAACAAAGATCGCCTGGTGTTTCTGGACTTCATCACGGATCAGACCGAAAACGTCTGGCCCATGGTCAAGGCAGGCTGCGGCCTGACAGAAATGCTGCTTGGCTCGGAAGACTTGTAAGGACAGCGCCATGAAACACATTATTTCGGTTTTGCTTGAAAACGAACCGGGCGCGCTTTCCCGGGTGGTCGGCCTGTTCTCTGCGCGGGGCTACAACATTGAAACCCTCACCGTGGCGCCCACCGAAGACACCACACTGTCGCGCATGACCATCGTCACCCAGGGGTCGGACGCCATTCTCGAGCAGATCACCAAACACCTGAATCGCCTGGTGGACGTGGTCAAGGTGGTGGACCTGACCGAAGGGCCGCACGTTGAGCGCGAGCTCATGCTGATCAAGGTGCGGGCTGCCGGGCGCGAACGCGAAGAAATCAAGCGGCTCACCGACATCTTTCGCGGTCGCATCATCGATGTCACCGACCGGACCTACACCATCGAGCTCACCGGCATCCAGGAAAAGATCCAGGCCTTCATCGGGGCGCTGGACAGCAGCGCCATCCTGGAAACCGTGCGTACCGGCGTGTCTGGTGTCGGCCGGGGCGAACGCGTACTCAAACTCTGAACCCTTTTCTTTTTTCTTATCAGCACCGCTGCAGCAGATGGCGGTTCAATACGGAGCAACGAATGAAAGTTTTTTACGACAAGGACTGTGATCTGTCCCTGATCAAGGGCAAGACAGTAGCCATCATTGGTTATGGTTCCCAGGGCCACGCCCATGCACTCAACCTGCACGACTCGGGCATCAACGTCGTGGTGGGCCTGCGCAAGGATGGCGCGTCCTGGAGCAAGGCAGAAAATGCCGGTCTGGCCGTCAAGGAAGTGGCCGAGGCGGTCAAGGGCGCTGATGTCGTCATGATTCTGCTGCCCGACGAGCACATCGCCAAGGTCTATCGCGACCACGTTGCCGACAACATCAAGCCCGGCGCTGCGCTGGCCTTTGCCCACGGGTTCAACGTGCACTATGGTCAGGTGGATCCCCGTGACGACATTGATGTCATCATGGTTGCTCCCAAGGCACCGGGCCATACGGTCAGGGGCACCTACACCGATGGTGGCGGCGTGCCCTCACTGGTTGCCGTCCATCAGGACGTCTCCGGTGCCGCCCGCGATGTCGGCCTGTCCTACGCCTCGGCTATTGGCAGCGGGCGGGCAGGCATTATCGAAACCACCTTCCAGGAAGAAACCGAAACCGACCTCTTCGGCGAGCAGGCCGTATTGTGCGGCGGTACCGTCGAGCTCATCAAGGCGGGCTTTGAAACCCTGGTGGAAGCCGGCTACGCCCCCGAAATGGCCTACTTCGAGTGCCTGCACGAGCTCAAGCTTATCGTGGACCTCATCTACGAGGGTGGCATCGCCAACATGAACTACTCCATTTCCAATAATGCAGAGTTCGGCGAATACGAAACCGGTCCCAAGATCATTACCGAGGACACCCGCAAAGCCATGCGTGACTGCCTGGCCGAGATCCAGTCGGGCGAGTATGCCAAGCGCTTCATTCTTGAGCATGCCGCCGGGGCGCCTACCCTCATCTCGCGTCGCCGCATCAATGCCGAGTCGCAAATCGAAGAGATTGGCAGCCAGCTTCGCGCCATGATGCCCTGGATCGCCGCCAACAAGCTGGTGGATCAGAGCAAGAACTAGTCGGGCACATCGCCAGCGCCGGGCTGCGGCCGGCCTGGCCCTGCACCCATATCAACCTGCCCCGCATGCACTGGTCTGTTGCACCAGAACATGTGGGGCAGGTTGTTTGCGCATGCTGCGTTAAAATAACTGCCAAGTTGTCGATTTCCTGATGTTGCGGAGCCCTTCATGCACGATCCCCTGACCATTGCCGGCAAAACGTATTCCTCCCGTCTCATGGTCGGGACAGGCAAGTACAAGGATTTTGACGAAACCCGCGAAGCCCTTGAGGCCAGTGGTGCCGAAATCGTCACCGTCGCCATCCGCCGCACCAACATCGGGCAGTCAGAAGACGAAGCCAGCCTGCTGGATTATCTGCCCGCTTCGGAATACACCTATTTGCCCAATACGGCCGGCTGCTACAACGCCGAAGATGCCGTGCGCACATTGCGGCTGGCGCGCGAGCTGCTGGATGGCCACAGCCTGGTCAAGCTTGAAGTCCTCGGCGATGCCGACAACCTCTACCCCAACATGCCCGAAACCCTGATCGCGGCCAAAACCCTGGTCAAAGACGGTTTCGACGTCATGGTGTATTGCTCGGATGACCCCATTCAGGCCAAAATGCTTGAAGACATTGGTTGCGTGGCCATCATGCCCCTGGCGTCCATCATTGGCTCGGGCATGGGTATTCTCAACCCCTGGAACCTCAGGCTGGTCATTGATTCCGTGTCCGTTCCGGTCATTGTGGATGCCGGGGTGGGTACGGCTTCCGACGCCGCCATCGCCATGGAGCTGGGTTGCGATGCCGTTCTCATGAACTCCGCCATTGCCTATGCCCGCCAACCCATACTGATGGCCGAAGCCATGAAGCACGCCGTCCGGGCAGGGCGCCAGGCACATCTGGCGGGCCGCATGGCGCGCAAGCTGTACAGCGCCGAATCCTCATCGCCCCTGACGGGTCTGATCTCACCCTCGTCCTGACCATGACCGATCCCATCCTGTCCACCGAAGAAAAGCGTCAGCGCCGCAGCATCTATCTGCTGCCCAATGCGTTTACCACGGCCAACCTGTTTGCGGGTTTCTACGCCGTGGTCCAGGCCATGAACGGCCGCTACGAAACAGCGGCCATCGCCATCTTTCTGGCCATGGTGTTTGATGGCATGGACGGCAGGGTGGCACGGCTCACGCACACGCAGTCTCCGTTTGGCGAACAGTACGATTCCCTGGCCGACATGACATCATTCGGGATTGCCCCGGCCATGGTCGCCTATGTATGGGTGTTGCAAGACCTGGGTCGATGGGGTTGGCTGGCCGCCTTTGTCTATGTGGTCGGCGCGGCGTTGCGCCTGGCCCGCTTCAACATCAACATCCAGGTTGTGGACAAGCGCTTCTTTCAGGGCTTGCCCAGTCCGGCTGCCGCAGCACTCATGGCGGGCTTCATGTGGCTGGCCGTTGATGGCAAGCTGTTTTTTCTCAGTGACGGGGCCATCAGCTGGCTGGCCTGGGGCATTACGCTGTATGCCGGGCTGAACATGGTTTCCAATGCCCCGTTTTACAGCGGCAAGTCATTTGCGCTCAGTCGCAGCGTGCCTTTCTGGGTCATTCTGGTCCTGGTGGGGGTGTTTGTATTCGTATCCAGCAACCCGCCGCTGATGCTGTTCGGATTGTTTGTGGCCTATGGCTTGTCGGGCTGGGTGATTCTGGTCTGGCGCTGGCGCCGGGCGCGTCAGCTGCTTCGTCAGCGTCGGAATCGTCGCGCAACGGTGACTGAAGAAACAATCGAAGAGGCCGGACAGTCAGTCGGACACAGCGTATCAGATACCGCAGCCTCGTCAGCTACCAGAACACAAAACGTTCGCGCTCGAACATCGGGTCCGGACCAGGGTGATGGCGCATGACCTTGTCGGAGCCCGGGTCAAAATAGATGTGCATGAGCGAATTCCAGGCGCCGTTTTCCTTGAAACGGTAGCTCCAGACAATTTGCCTGGAGGCTGGCAAGCCAACTGGCGAGATCTCGGCCGGCGGGCCGTACTCGCACTCGACTTGATCACGTGTCCAGGTGCCCTGTTCAAGCTTTCTGAAGTTTTTGCTTGTTAAAATGGGCTCAATGCCTTCGATATTGCCGGAGGCATCGACATTGCTGCCCCAGGCGTGCTGGCCCATGGGTTGCATGGTCCAGATGACACGCTGGCTGCCTTCGGTCGTGGTGCAGGTGAAGTCAGGGTTTCCATACTGCGCCTGCACGTCAGACAACGACGTACCCGGCGGGACATCAGCCAGGTTGGCACAGCCGCCCAGCAAGAGCGCGGCGGCTGCGATGGCTCCGGCAAGCCAGGGCCGGTTTCTGATGGTGGGGTGTTTGGTGGCAGGCATGCATCCGATTGTAGGTTAAATTTCTGGATCAGGGTATAATTGCATGCTTTACTTTGTTTCGTCTTCACGTTCAGACACCTCGGTCTGAACGCCTGTTTTCAGAGGATATCAGAATGGCTGTTGCCGACATCAACAAATCAGACATTGTTACCCAGTTTCAGCGCGCACCGGGCGATACCGGTTCGCCCGAAGTGCAGGTGGCCTTGCTTACCGCCCGCATCAACGACTTGACCGAGCATTTCAAGGCGCACAAGAAAGACCACCACTCGCGTCGTGGCCTGCTGCGCATGGTCAGCCGCCGTCGCAAGTTGCTTGATTACCTCAGAAATCGCAACCCCGACTCTTACCGCACCCTGATTGAAAAGCTCGGCCTGCGCAAGTAATGCGCAGCGGCCCCCGCGCCAAGGTAACCGTGCTGGTCGCGACAAGGTTCGCGATGGGCACGGTTTTTTCATATTGCAAGGATAATTCATAATGTTCAATAAAGTGACCAAGTCATTCCAGTATGGTCAGCATGCCGTCACGCTTGAAACCGGCGAAATCGCCCGGCAGGCGTCGGGTGCCGTACTGGTGACGGTAGACGACACGGTGGTGCTTGCCACGGTCGTTGGCAACAAGACAGCCCGCCCGGGGCAAGAGTTTTTCCCGCTCACGGTCGATTACGTCGAGCGCACCTACTCGGCCGGCCGCATTCCGGGTGGTTTCTTCAAACGCGAAGGACGCCCTTCCGAGAAGGAAATCCTCACCTCCCGCCTGATCGACCGGCCCCTGCGCCCCCTGTTCCCCGAAGGCTTCTACAACGAGGTCCAGGTCATCCTGCACGTGCTGTCGGTCAACCCCGAGGTCAACCCCGATGTCCCGGCCATGCTGGGTGCATCCGCCGCACTGGCCATTTCGGGCATCCCCTTCAACGGCCCCATTGGTGCCGCACGGGTGGCCTACATTGATGACAACTACGTGCTCAACCCCACGGTGACGCAGCTTGAGTCCTCTGCCATGGATCTCGTGGTGGCCGGTACCGAAGCCGCCGTGCTCATGGTCGAGTCCGAAGCTCATCAGTTGTCAGAAGCCGTCATGCTGGGCGGGGTGGTATACGGACACGAGCAAATGCAGGTGGCCATCAATGCCATTCACGAGATGGTCGCCGAAGCCGGCAAGCCCGAGTGGGACTGGCAGCCCGAAGCCGTCAACGACGCCCTGGTGGCGGCCGTTCGCGACGCTGCTGCCGACGGCCTGAAAGCCGCCTACCAGATCCAGTCCAAGCAGGAGCGCAGCCAGCAGATTGCCGCAGTCACTGCGCAGGTCCAGGAAACGCTCGCCAGCCAGGCCGAAGCCCAGGGCCAGGATGCCCCTGACAGCGTCAAGGTAGATGACCTCCTCTTTGACCTCCAGTCCGAAATCGTCCGCGAGAAAATCCTGGGTGGCGAGCCCCGCATCGACGGTCGCGACACCCGCACGGTCAGGCCCATTGAAATCCGTACCGGCATCTTGCCGCGTGCGCACGGCAGTGCCCTGTTTACCCGTGGCGAAACCCAGGCGCTGGTGGTCACCACGCTGGGTACCAAGCAAGATGAGCAGATCATTGATTCGGTCATGGGCGAGTACCGCGACCGCTTCCTCATGCACTACAATTTCCCGCCATTTTCCACGGGCGAAACCGGCCGCTTCGGCTTTACCAAGCGCCGCGAAGTAGGCCACGGCCGCTTGGCCAAGCGGGCATTGATCAGTCTCCTGCCTGCTGAAGAAGACTTCCAGTACACCATGCGGGTGGTCTCGGAAATCACCGAGTCCAACGGTTCGTCATCCATGGCATCCGTTTGTGGTGGCTCCCTGTCCATGATGGACGCGGGTGTGCCCCTGCAGGATCACGTTGCCGGTGTGGCCATGGGCCTCATCAAGGAAGGCGGCAAGTTTGCCGTCCTGACCGACATCCTCGGCGACGAAGATCACCTCGGCGACATGGACTTCAAGGTAGCCGGAACCGAGAAGGGCATTACCGCCCTGCAAATGGATATCAAGATCCAGGGCATTACCCGCGAGATCATGGAAGTTGCGCTCGAGCAGGCACGCGAAGGCCGCCTCCACATTCTTGGTGAAATGCAGAAAGCCCTTGAAGGCTCCCGCACCGAGCTCTCCGAATACGCACCCCGCATGTTGACGGTCAAGATCAATCCTGACAAGATCCGTGACGTCATTGGCAAGGGTGGCGCCACCATTCGCGCCCTCACCGAAGAAACCGGCACCCAGATTGATATCGGCGACGATGGCCTCATCACCATCTCCAGTGCTGATCTGGACAAGGCCCGTGAAGCCGAAGAGCGCATCAAGGCCCTGACAGCCGAAGTCGAAGTGGGCGAAGAATACGAAGGGCCCATCCTCAAGGTGCTGGACTTTGGCGCCATCGTGCAGGTTCTGCCCGGTCGCGACGGCCTGCTGCATATTTCCGAAATTGCCAACTACCGCATCAACAACATCAACGATGTGCTGGCGGTGGGCGAGACGGTCCGAGTCAAGGTTCTGGAAGCCGACGACAAGGGCCGCCTGCGCCTGTCCACCAAGGCCATTGGCGGCATTGATGCCCAGCGCGAAGGCAAGTCCGGCGATCAGGATGCCGGCAACAACGCGGATTCAGGCGCCGACACCACAGACTGACCCGCTTCGTGAGTCCTGAAATAAAACTGCCCGCCAGGCAATGTGTCTGGCGGGCAGTTTTGCGTCTGGCTCATGGCCGGGGCTTTGGATTGTTGGCTATCGATCAAAAGCTCGCAGCGACATGCCGGTGGCCCATGTCAGTGGCCGAATTGATGTTGGCCACAGAACCGTCGTCTGCGGCCAGCCCAGGCGGCGTTCAGGGTGTGGCCGTCGCCGGTACTGGCTTGCCCTTGATGGCGGACATCACCCCAAAGAACAGCACCAGCCATATCGCGGCACCCAGCAGCCAGGTCAGGTTGCCGGTGATGAAGGCCTGCCCCAGCATACCCGCCATGATCACGTAATAGAGCATGGGGATAAGTGTCTTGCGGACGATTTCACCTTCCCGGTTGATCATGCCAACCACCGCTGCCGCAGCCACCACGTTGTGTACGCAGATCATGTTGCCGGCTGCACCACCAACGGCCTGCAAGGCCACCACATAGGCAGACTGATCCATGCTCAGGCCGATCTGGTGCGCGGTCGAAAACTGGAAGTAAGAGAACATCATGTTGCTGACGGTGTTTGAGCCAGCAATGAACGCACCCAGGGCACCCACCCAGGGTGATACGTTGGGCCAGGCCTGGCCGGCTATGGAGGCAGCACTTTGTGCCAGCACCATGGGCATGCTCTCCAGCGTGCCATCGGCAGCGCCGGAGTTGATGAATACCTGCACCATGGGAACAGCCAGCAACAGGGCAGGCGCGGCCCTGACCATGGTCTTGGCCGAATCCCTGACGGCATTCCCGTACTGACTCATGGACATGCCAAAGATGCCGATGCAGGCCAAGGAGCAAAGGATGAGAATGAAGCCGGGCGAGAACAGGAACTGCGCTGATGAGGAGATTGACGTGCCGAACAGGTTGGGGAAATCAATGGTGGCGGCGGCGCCGGTCAGGGCTTGCTTGACAGGCGGAATGGTACGCGTCACGACCAGCAGGATGACTACCAGAATATATGGCGAGAACGCACGCAGTGTGGAAAACTGCCGGCCCGTGCGGGCGGCTTCTTCCACCTTGACCGTACCCAGCCAGCGTTGCTCCCAGCTGTCGCGCTCGGGGAAGTCAAAGATATCGCGTGGAACCAGAAACCCCTTGCGGGCAGCGGGAATGACAATGGCCAGCCCGACCAGTGAACCCAGCAGGGAAGGGAACTCGGGGCCCAGGGTAATGCCGATCAGATAGTACGGAACGGTAAAGGCCACGCCGGCAAACAGGGCGAACTTCCAGGCACGCATGCCTTGCAGGAAAGAGCGCTCGGCCCCGAAAAACCGGGTCAGCATGCTGCACAGGATGAGCGGAATGACCACGCCCGTCAGGCCGTGCAGCAGCACGACATCACTGACAATCTGCTGCACATATTCCAGGGGCTGCATGGGGGCAATCAGGCTGGCGACGTCCGCTTTGTTGTCAATGCCGGACGTCACGCCAACAATCATGGGGGTGCCGACCGCACCAAAGGAGACCGGCGTGGACTGAATGATCAACATGGACATGACCGCAGCCATGGCCGGGAAGCCCAGGGCGAGCAGCAGGGGCGCCCCCACGGCAGAAGGCGTGCCAAAGCCTGATGAGCCTTCAATCAGTGAGCCAAACAGCCAGGCGACAATAATGACCTGAATGCGCCGGTCGGGCGAGATGTCCATGAAGCCTTTGCGGATGGCAGTCAGCACCCCACCCCGCTTGAGGGTATCCAGCAGCAGCACCGCGCCAAAGACAATGAACAGCAAGGTAATGGCGGTGATGATGCCGTGTACGGTCGCAGCAGCAATGACGGTTCCTTGCGCGCCCCATACCAGCAGCGCCAGAATGGCCGTGACCAGATAGGCAGCACCCATCGAGAGCGTTGCAGAACGCGCCATGACGACCATCAGGACAAAAACGACAGCAATAGGTGCCAGCGCCAAGAGAGTATGCAGCATGGTTGTGACTCCTTTTTTTGGTGCATGCGGGGGTCATGATAGTTTGAAGCATACCACCTTGAATGCGGTGAATACGACGTTTACCCCCACCTGGATTGTTGTTAATGTGTCAGGCGTGCCCATTCGAAAAAGGAGGTAACCAATCATGTTCAAAGCTTTATTGATTGACAGGAAAAACGATGCCCATCAGGTCGCCTTGACTGATGTTGACGAGAGTCAGTTGCCCGAAGGTGACGTCATCGTCCGCATCCAGTATTCCACCGTCAATTACAAAGATGCCCTGGCCATCGCCGGCAAGGCGGGTGTCGTCCGTTCCTGGCCCATGGTGCCGGGCATCGACTTTGCGGGGGAGGTCACGCAAAGCAGTCATGCCGGCTTCAAGACAGGGGATGCCGTGGTGCTGAATGGCTGGGGCGTGGGCGAGGCCCACTGGGGCGGGCTGGCTCAAAAGGCCAGGGTGTCGGGCGACTGGCTGACACCATTGCCCCAGGCGCTGACGCCGTGGCAAAGCATGGCCATCGGCACCGCGGGCTACACCGCCATGTTGTGCGTACTCCGGCTCGAGCAACTGGGCGTGACGCCGCAGTCGGGCCCCGTTCTTGTCACGGGAGCAGCGGGTGGCGTGGGTTCCATTGCCATCGCCATCCTGGCTCGGCTGGGGTACGAGGTCATGGCCTCCACGGGCCGGCCTCAAGAGGCCGCCTACCTGGAATCACTGGGGGCTGCATACATCATTGAGCGTGCAGAGCTTTCCGAGCCCGGCCGGCCACTGGCCAGACAGCGCTGGGCGGCGGCCATTGACAGTGTGGGCAGCCATACCCTGGCCAACGTGTGTGCCGGCACACAATACGGTGGGGTGGTGGCCGCCTGCGGTCTGGCGCAAGGCATGGACTTTCCGGCCACCGTGGCGCCCTTCATCTTGCGCAACGTGACGCTTGCCGGTGTGGACAGCGTCATGCGGCCGCAGGCGGACCGCATTCAGGCCTGGTCACGCCTGGCCACGGATCTGGATCTGGAAAAGCTTGCCCTCATTGGTGCCCGCGAAGTCACGCTTGCGGATGTCCCGGACCTGGCCAGCGATCTGCTCGCGGGCCAGATAAGAGGCCGAATCGTTGTTGATGTAAACAGCTAAGCGGACTACCAAAACCGGAACGTGCTGGCGGCGTTGATGGGGTTTTCTTCTCATTGACGCCGCCAGTTTTGCTCTCTAAAATGAGCCACGGTTCATGAGTCATCTAATTTTGTTTATCAAGTTGGCAGCGCATGTCAGAAAATATTTCTCATTCAGAGCTTCTTTCGCTCTATCGGCGCATCAAGCTGATCAATCAGGTAGAGGTCAGTCTCATTACCTTGTTTGCCGATGGTGAAATTCCCGGCTTCATTCATCTCAGCCTCGGCCAAGAAGTCAGTGCAGTCGGCGTTTGCGCCAATCTGACCGACGCAGACACCCTGGCGACTACCCATCGGGGGCATGGGCACGTGCTGGCGCGTGGTCTGGACCTGGAGCTGTTCTACAAGGAAGTCATGGGCAAGGCGGGCGGCGTTGGCGGGGGTCGTGGCGGCTCCATGCACGTTGCCGACATGCGCCTGGGCATCCTGGGTGCCAATGGCATTGTGGGCGCCGGTATTCCCATTGCAGCAGGCAGTGCGCTGGCGCACCAGGTCAAGCAGAACAACGGTGTCGCGGTGTCCTTTTTTGGTGATGGCGCCATGGCAGAAGGCGTTCTGCACGAAACCATGAATATCGCCTCACTGTGGAAGCTCCCCCTGTTGCTGGTTTGTGAAAACAACGGCTGGTCCGAGTTCTCGCCAACCAGTCGCCAGTTCGTGGCTGAACTGGGCGACTTGGCCGCGGCGTTCAAGATGCCCTGCCAGACCGTCGATGGCACAGACATTCTTGCCGTCCACGACGCCGCCCAAGATCTGCTTTCCGGCATCCGCTCGGGGCAGGGACCAGCCGTGCTGCAGTGCATGACACAGCGTGTCCGAGGCCACTTCGAAGGGGATTCCCAGAAGTATCGGGACCCTGCTGAACTGGAAAAGATCAGTCAGCAGGATACGGTTGTGCGCAGCCGCGAGCTGCTGCTTGAGCGGGGTGTTGCCGAAGCGGACATTGCCGGCGTCGAGGCAAGCATCAGGGATGACATTGACGCAGCCCTGGCCGCGGCGCGGGCCGATGTCGAGCCATCGTTCGGCCAGGCATTCAACGATGTGTACACGGTCCAGTCACAAGGGTATTGATTGACATGACAGAGATAAGTTTTTCGCGAGCGGTGAATACGGCGTTGCGCGATGCCATGACACAAGACGACCAGGTGGTCGTGTTTGGAGAAGACGTTGCCGATGCTGGTGGCGTGTTCAAGGTGACCCGCGGGCTGCTTGATGAATTCGGCGACAGCCGCGTACGCGATACACCCATTTCAGAAGCCACCATTGCTTCCATGGGCGTCGGCGCCGCCATGTCGGGTTTGAAGCCGATTGTAGAAATCATGTTCATGGACTTCATTGCCCTGTCCATGGATGCCATCGTCAACCAGGCGGCCAAGGCCCGCTTCATGTTTGGCGGCCGATCCCACGTTCCCATGGTGATACGTACGCCGCATGGTGGCGGCCTCAGCGCCGGCCCGCAGCACTCCCAGTGTCTGGAAGCCTGGTTTGCCCACATTCCCGGCCTCAAGGTGGTTTGTCCGGCGTCGCCAGCCGATGCCTACGGGCTTCTTCGAAGCGCCATCAGCGATCCGGATCCCGTCATTTTTGTTGAGCACAAGGGCATGTACGCCGCACGCGGTGCGGTGGATACACAGATCACGCTGCCCCTGGGTCGTGCCGAGG
>DATGUI010000077.1:0-2537 GCA_035301405.1 Burkholderiaceae bacterium | reverse complement strand
GATCAAACAATGAGGTAAGGCTCAGTATCTGCCCGGCAATGAGCCCACCAAGAATGGCACCGGGAAACGACCCCACGCCACCAAGCACGACCACCACAAAGGACTGGACCAGCACGCGAAACCCCATGTCAGGCACAATGGACACAACGGGCCCGTAAATCATGCCAGCGAATCCCGCTGCGGCTGCACCCAGCCCAAACACCACCAGAAAGACACGGTGGACGTTCAGGCCAAGCAGCCGGACCATCATCTGGTTCTCGATTCCGGCCCGGATGATGAGGCCCAGCCGGGTGCGATACAGCATGACCCAGAAAATCGCCAGTGCCACCAGGGCAATGACCAGCGCCTCTATCCGATAGATGGGATAAACCGTAAAGCCCAGATCGACCACACCCACCCCCCATTCAGGCATGGGCACCCGCTGGCCGACGCCACCGTAGATGGCGCGAATCACCTCAACCAGAATGATGCTGATGCCGAATGTGACGAGGATCTGGTCCTCGTGTGGCCGATCATAGAAGCGCTTGATCAGGGTGCGCTCCATCAGCAGGCCGATGACAAGCGCAGCGAGTGCGCCCCCGGCCAGGGCGAGAACGAAGGATCCGGTATAACTGAACACCGAAAACCCGGCGTAGGCCCCAACCACAAAGAGCGCGCCATGCGCAAAGTTGATGACACCCAGCGTGCCGTAGATGATAGTCAGCCCGGCAGCGATCAAGGAGAGCAACACTCCCAGCACCAGGCCATTGAAGACTTGTGAAGTGAACAGGCCCAGACTCGGCATGCGTTCTCCTTATACCGTCAATCAAACCAGAAGAGATGAACAAGGAGGACCGTCTTTACACTGCCGGTGCCATTTCACAGCCCGCGTAGCCAACCGGAGGAAGAGACTCTTCACCGCTGACAATGGCCACCACATCGACCAGATTGTCTTCATCATCGATCTCGTCAGGTGCCTTGCCGCGAATTACGGCGAAATCAGCCGCACCGTCGTGATCTTCAGCGCGGAAATAGGCTTCGCCACCCATGGTGTAGGGCCGCTTGTGATTGACGCTGTCTTCCAGTGCCTCAACCACGGCAGCCGGATAGAACGTGCCAGCCCGCTCGACGGCATCGGCCCACAGCAGCAGGGTCATGTAGGCATTTTGCTCCGGGTTGCGGGGCAAGGCGCCAAACTTTTCCTTGTAGGCCTCGTTGAAATCGCGTCCGACTTCGAATTCCTCGGCAGCCGACCACCAGAAGTCGATGGTGCCGGTCACGCCGTGCATGATTTCCGGACCCACTTCTTCCAGCATGTACGCCGGAATGTAGGGTATGCACATCTCCATGTTCTTGAGCACACCGAACTCATGGGCCTGCTTGGCTGAATTCACCGTGTCTGCCCCGTAGTCCGTGTTGATGAGGATATCGGCACCACTGTTGGCCACATTCAGCATGTAAGAGCTGTAATCCGTCGCACCCAGAGGATGGATCTGTGCGTTGTCTATGGTTGTCCAGCCCAGCTCTTCCGTAAACTTGCGCATGTAATCATGCATGGAATAGCCCCAGTTGTAGTCCGGGACCAGATAGATGGCTTTCATGTCCTTGCCATACAGATCAACCAGTACGGGCGCCAGCGCCTTGGCAATCTGATAGGCATGCAGGCTGAGGCGGAAACCGTAGCGTCGGCAATCTTTGCCGGTGGTATCGCTTGACCCGCTGATGACAGAAAAATACGGTGTCTTGGCACGTTCGGCGGTGTTCTGCAGCGCAATGGCCACCGAACTGCTCACACTGCCGGCGATCATCATGGCCTTGTCCTGGCGCAAGAACCGGGTGGCGGCCTGGACCGCACTGTTGGGCTTGGTTTCTGCATCGCCAATCGCCAGTTCGACACGCTTGCCCAGAATGCCTTCCGTCGTCAATGGACTGACTTTTCGTATCCGTTCATCGCCATTGTTGATCATTTCTGCAGCGAGTTCGAAACCGCGCTGCTGCCCGGCACCTTCGGCCGAGTAAGGGCCGGTCAGGTCCAGTGTGAGGCCGACAACGACCTTGTCGCCTTCTACACCGGCAGGGTAATTGCCCAGCGCGGGGTATTCCTTTTCTTCGGCGTAGGCAAGGGTGGAATACGAGGCGGGCAGGATCAGCCCTCCGGCAACGCCCGCACCGGTTTTGAGAAAGCTGCGACGGGTCGCTGCAGCCACATGATTGTCATGACGGGTTGAATCTTTCACTGCGTGTCTCCTTTTGTACTTCTACCACTCGATGAAATTGAGCAGCCTGCATCTGCTTGATATGAAACATGAAATTTGCATGAATCTGCATCAACGCAGTTCACAGGACGTAAAGACTTTATCAAAAGGAAAAAACGCTATTCGACTCTACAGGACATGCAATGTCGTGAATCAGACATCCTAAAGGGTTAACCAGTAGGTATCGTGTCAAAGACGGTGGCCGGCATGGATCAGGGCAGCCCGAATGGCTGGCACCAGGCTGATGAACAGGGGTCGTATCCGGGCATCGGGCACACTGGCATAACCAAACAGAAGCCCGGG
>DATGUI010000076.1:0-6508 GCA_035301405.1 Burkholderiaceae bacterium | reverse complement strand
TGGGTGCCGCGTTCCGAATTTGCGCCAGCAGCAACCGACGAATACTATTGGACGGATCTGGTCGGTTGCCAGCTGTTTGGCGAAGACGACTCTGGTCAGTCTGTCCTCCTGGGTGAGGTCATCCACGTGTCCGACAATGGCGCACATGCCTTGCTGCATGTCCAGCGGCTGCTGTCGCAGCCCGATGGCAGTCAGACGCCGCAACGCAATGCCCGGGGTCGCCCGCGTATAGATCTCATTCCTTTTGTCGGCGCCCATGTTCATACCGTAGACCTGGCCGCACGCCAGCTGCTGTCGAATTGGCCGTCAAGCTTCTGATGATCGTGCGGCGCTTGTCGCGTACCCGAGAGCACCATGCGCTTTGATGTGATCTCCCTGTTTCCCGACATGTTTTCCGTGGTGCGTGATCACGGTATCACCGGACGCGCCCATGCCCGGGGGATATGGTCATTGCATGTATGGGATCCCCGCGATTACACATCCGACAACCACCGGACGGTGGACGATCGCCCTTACGGCGGAGGCCCGGGCATGGTCATGCTGGCCGAACCGTTGCATCAGGCGGCCCGGGCCATTGAGCAGGCCCGGGGCGACAAGGCTCCCGTCATTCTGCTCAGTCCCTCGGGCACGGTCATGGATCAGGCCATGATGCAAGATCTGGCAGCCGGGCAGGGGGCCACGCTGGTGTGCGGCCGCTATGAGGGCATTGACCAGCGTTTCATTGACCGGCATGTTACCCATCAGGTTTCTCTTGGAGATTTTGTTCTGTCCGGGGGCGAGATTGCCGCCATGGCCCTGATGGATGCCACGGTACGCCTGTTGCCCATGGCGCTGGGCCATGCATTGTCTGCCGGCCAGGATTCCTTTCATCCGGATCAGGGCGGGCTGCTGGACTGCCCGCATTTCACGCGGCCCGAGGTCTGGGACGACAGGGCCGTGCCCGAGGTCTTGCTGTCGGGCGACCATGCCCGCATTGCCGCGTGGCGTCGGCAGCAATCATTGCAGGTGACCCGGCAGCGCCGGCCCGATCTTGTGGCGGCAGCGCGCCAGCGCGGGGACCTGACCTCAACCGATTGCGACTGGCTGGACAACCCGGATTCGGCAATCGACACCAAACCCTGACGCCGCCCCCACGCACTGCATGATGCAGCCTTTCAGCTGGATCAAGACAGGCGGGCCAGCTGCTCGTTGATCCTGGCCAGGGTGTCGGCAAAGCCTTCCAGGCGCTTGCGCTCTTGCTCGACCACGGCTTCGGGTGCACGCTGCACAAAGTTTTCGTTGGCCAGCTTGCCTTCTGCCTTGGCGATTTCTCCCTGAAGGCGATCGGCTTCCTTGTTCAGGCGCTGTCTTTCCGCCTCCACGTCAATTTCCACATGAAGCATGAGCTGCGTGTTGCCCACGACCTGCACCGGGGCGCCCAGTTCGGGCAAGGTGTCTACCACCTGTACGTCGGTCAGCCGGGCCAGTGCCATCAGATAGGGCCGGTTGGCATTGAGAACCTCGGCATTGCCGCTGGCGATCAGGGGTACCCGCTCACCGGGGTTGAGCCGCATTTCACTGCGTAATGCCCTGACAGCCTCGACCTGTTTCTTGAGGGGCTTCAGGGCCGTTTCGGCGGCATCATCCACGAGCTGCGCATCCGCTACCGGATAGGGCTGGACCGACACGCTGGTGTCGGTGCCGGGGCTCAGCCGGCCGGCAACGGGCGCCACCTTTTGCCAGAGCTCTTCCGTGATGAAGGGAATGATGGGATGCGCCAGGCGCAGGATCTTTTCCAGCACATGAATGACGGTATGACGCGTGGCATGCTGCTGTGCGGCGTTGCCCTGTTGCAGCTGCACTTTGGCGAGCTCAACATACCAGTCGCAGTATTCGTCCCACGCAAAGTGATAGAGGGCGTTGGCGATGTTGTCGAAGCGGAACTGGGCAAAACCCCGTTCAACCGTGGTGATCAGGCGCTGCAGGGCGCTCAGTATCCATCGGTCGGCAAAAGACAGGGCCGCATCATCCACCGGCTGCTGGTTGTCCTGTTCGGCGAATTCGGCCGTGTTCATCAATACGAAGCGCGTGGCATTCCAGAGTTTGTTGCAGAAGTTGCGATAGCCTTCGCAGCGTTTCAGGTCAAAGTTGATGTTGCGGCCCAGCGTGGCGTAAGCTGCCATGGTAAAGCGCAGGGCGTCCGTGCCGTATGCCGGGAAACCTTCGGGATAGTCGCGCTGGGTATGGCGGCGTATGCTGTCGGCGGCGCGCGGATTCATGAGACCGGTGGTGCGTTTCTCCAGCAGGGTGTCCAGGCTGATGCCATCAATGAGGTCAACGGGATCAATCGTATTGCCACGCGACTTGCTCATTTTCTTGCCGTGCAGGTCGCACACCAGCCCGTGGACATAGACGTCCCGAAAGGGCACTTTGCCGGTCATGTGCATGGTCATCATCACCATGCGGGCCACCCAGAAAAAGATGATGTCAAAGCCGGTGACCAGCACGCTGGATGGCAGGTAGCGCTGCATGTCGGGGGTTTGCTGCGGCCAGCCCATGGTGGTAAAGGGGACCAGGGCCGACGAGAACCAGGTGTCCAGGACATCTTCATCGCGCCGCAGGGGGCCATCGACGCCTGCCGCCTGTGCCTTTTGCCGTGCCTCTTCCTCGTTGCGTCCGACGAAGATCTGGCCGTCGTCGCTGTACCAGGCGGGAATCTGGTGCCCCCACCAGAGCTGACGCGAAATGCACCAGTCCTGGATGTTTTCCAGCCACTGGTTGTAGGTGTTGGTCCAGTTGGACGGGTGAAAGCGCACCTGGCCGTCCGCCACCACCTGCAGGGCAACGTCGGTAATGCTCTGGCCGGGATGCAGGGTGTCTTGGGGCGCCGGTTTGCTCATGGCGACAAACCACTGGTCGGTAAGCATGGGTTCAATCACCGTGTTGGTGCGATCACCGCGCGGCACCATCATCTTGTGGGGCAGGGTGTTGCGTATGGCACCCATGCTGTCCAGGTCATAGATGATTTTTTCGCGTGCCTCGAAGCGCTCCATGCCGCGGTAGGCCTCGGGCGCCGTATCGGCAATGTGGGCATCAAGGGTAAGGATGCTGATGACTTCAAGACCGTGGCGCTGGCCCACGGCGTGGTCATTGAAATCGTGTGCCGGGGTGACCTTGACCACGCCGGTGCCGAATTCCGGATCGACGTAGTTGTCCGCGATGATGGGCAGATGGCGCCCAACCAGTGGCAGCACCACATGTTTGCCGATAAGGTGGGCATAGCGTTCGTCGTCAGGGTGGACCATGACCGCCACGTCGCCCAGCATGGTTTCAGGCCGGGTGGTGGCCACCACCAGATGGTCCAGGTCGCCTTCCGGCGCGAGCAGTGGATAGCGGATTTCCCATAGATGGCCGTCTTCTTCCTCGCTGACGACTTCAAGATCCGATACGGCGGTACCCAACACTGGATCCCAGTTGACCAGCCGTTTGCCGCGATAAATCAGGCCTTGCTCGTACAGTCGGACAAAGGCCTCGACCACACCCTTTGACATGGTATCGTCCATGGTGAAGTATTCGCGGCTCCAGTCGGCGGAGGCCCCCAGACGCCTGAACTGCTGGGTAATGGCACTGCCGGATTGCTCCTTCCATTGCCAGACTCGTTCCGTAAACGCTTCCCGGCCCAGGTCGTGGCGGGAAACGCCTTCGGCATCCAGCTGGCGCTCGACCACGATCTGGGTGGCAATGCCGGCGTGATCCGTACCGGGCACAAAGACGGTGTCATCGCCCCGCATGCGGTGGTAACGAACAAGGCCGTCCATGATGGTCTGATTGAACGCGTGCCCCATGTGCAGGGTGCCCGTCACGTTGGGGGGCGGGAACTGGATCACGAACGGTTGCGGCGGTTCGCCCGAAATGGGGTCCACGTGCTGACCACCCCTGAAAAGGCCGGTGCGTTCCCAGTGGGCGTACCAGCGGGCTTCGAGTGCGTGGGGTTCAAAACTTTTGGGAAGCGCTTCGGATTGTGACATCAGTTCGGATACAGGAGGAGGAAGGAAGACAGGAAAAAGCCTCTATTTTAAGCTGTCGCGGCCATGCGTGGTCATGCTAAAATGAGGGGCTTGCACGAAACTTCAGCAAAGCTGTTGTTTTGATTGAAAATAACATTTATTTCCGGAACCATTTTTCATGGCTATTGAACGTACCCTATCCATCATCAAGCCCGATGCCGTTGCCAAGAATGTCATTGGCCAGATCATCTCCCGGTTCGAGCAGGCTGGCCTGACCGTCATCGGTGCTCGCATGCAGCAGCTCTCGCGCGCCGAGGCCGAGGGGTTTTACGCTGTTCACAAAGAGCGCCCCTTTTTCAATGATCTGGTTGACTTCATGGTGTCTGGTCCTGTGGTGGTTCAGGTCCTGGAAGGCGAAAACGCCATTGCCAAAAACCGCGACCTCATGGGTGCCACCGATCCCAAACAGGCACAGGCCGGCACCATTCGCGCCGATTTTGCCGAAAGCATAGACGCCAATGCCGTCCATGGTTCCGATTCCCCTGAAACCGCTGCGACCGAAATCGCTTTCTTCTTTGCCGAAAGCACCCTCTGCAGCCGCTAGGATCTGCTTCGTCCCCCATTTTCATGTCTCGTCCGACTGTCCGTCCTGCCCACCCGTCCGCCAGTGTTTCTGACGCCGCGCAACCCCTGAATCTGCTGGGGTTCGACGCTCAGGCGCTTGCCGAACAGGTTGGGCAATGGGGCAACAAGCCCTTCCGTGCCCGCCAGTTGCTGCGTTGGATGCATCAGCATCATGTCGATGATTTCTCCGACATGACCGACCTCGCGCGCACATTTCGCGAACAACTCTCGCGTGACTGCACCATTGCCGTCCCGCCGGTTTCCAGCGAGCAGGTGTCCAGCGATGGCACACGAAAATGGCTGTTTTCCGTTGATCGCAGCAATGCCATCGAAACCGTCTTCATCCCTGAAGACGATCGCGGCACGCTGTGCATTTCCAGCCAGGCCGGCTGCAATGTCGGCTGTCCGTTTTGCTCCACCGGCTATCAGGGCTTCAGCCGCAACCTCACCACGGCCGAAATCATCGGCCAGCTCTGGTATGCCAACCGCGTGCTGCGGGCTGATCCCGACACGGCCCGCCTGGACTCCACCACGGGCCGGCCCGCCGAGCGCATGATCAGCAATGTGGTCATGATGGGCATGGGCGAACCGCTTCTGAACTACTGGCAGGTGCTGGCGGCGCTGCGGCTCATGCTCGACGACAACGCCTACGGCCTGTCGCGTCGCCGGGTCACGGTCTCTACTTCTGGCGTGGTCCCCATGATGGACCGTCTGGCCAACGATTGCCCCGTGGCTCTGGCCGTTTCCCTGCACGCCCCCACTGACGATCTCCGTGACCGCCTGGTCCCCCTCAATAAAAAGTATCCGCTGGCCACCCTGCTTGATGCCTGCAATCGCTATCTTGAGCACGCCCCCCGCGATTTCATCACGTTTGAATACATCATGCTTGATGGCATCAACGATTCCGATCAGCATGCGCGCGATCTCGTCAACATCACCCGGCAGGTTCGCTGCAAGCTGAACCTGATTCCCTTCAATCCCTTTCCCCAGTCGGGGCTCAAGCGCTCGCCCACACAACGCGTCCGCGCATTTGCCCAGCGGCTCATGGATGCCGGTGTGGTAACGACCACACGCAAGACCCGGGGGGACGACATCGCCGCTGCCTGTGGTCAGCTGGCCGGAGACGTCAAGGACCGCACGCGCATTGCCCAGCGCCGCCCCGACCGGGCCGCCATCCCCACCAAGGAGCGTGGATGACCAACACCCAACAAGCCAACCAAGCCGATGCCGGGCCGGATATGGCACAGGTCCTGGAGTCGGACAGCATCGGGCCGGCACTGAAGCGTCTGCGCGAAGCCCGGCGCATCACGCCGGCCGAAGCCTGTCGCCGTCTCAAGTTTTCCCAGCGCCAGCTCGAGGCCCTCGAAAACGAACAATGGGACAAGCTCCCCACCGGCATGTCCCTGCGGGGGTTTGTCAAAAACTACGCCCGCTATCTGGAAACGGACGTCGATGCCATGGTGACCCTGCTGGACAACCAGATCGGTCCGCCTCCCTCCGTGTTTGTTTCCACGGCCAACCGACGCACGCCTCCCCCTACCGATCTCCACGCCCAGGAAGACCTCCCCCGGCGCCCGTGGGGCTGGCTGATAGTCATCCTGATCGTCGTGTTTGTTGCTGCTTTTTATGCCATTGACCGCGGCTGGGTCCCCGATTCCTGGCTTGTCTTCGATTGGCTGAAGTCCCTGAAATCATGAGTACCCCCGCTACTGTCCGTCCTGCCCCCCAGCCACTGTCCGTTGGTGCCAGTGCCCGGCGCGCCACGCGCATGGCCTCGGTGGCCTGGAATGACAACGTGGTCAAGGTGGGCGGTTCGGCGTCTGTCGTGGTTCAGTCCATGACCAACACCGACACGGCCGATGCCATGGCAACAGCCATTCAGGTACGCCAACTGGCCA
>DATGUI010000075.1:0-8959 GCA_035301405.1 Burkholderiaceae bacterium | reverse complement strand
TGGCACGTAGCGCCAGGCTGCCCTCGGGGTGTTTGCCGTCGCGCATTTCACGCAGCAGCTGCAGCGATTCTGGTGCCGGGCGGTTGCGCCAGGGTGAGTCGGTGCCTTTTTCGGTCAGGGTGCCGCGTGTGGCACGGATTTCGTCTGGAGATTGCGCATCGACGTAGGCATGACCAGCCTCAACCAGTGACTCGGCAAAGGTATACATGTAGCCGAAGTAATCGCTGGCGTAGTAGCAGTTGTTCTCGTCGCCATTGTGCCAGTCAAAGCCCAGCCACTCGACCATATCGATAATGGCCTGGACGTAGGCTTCCTCTTCTTTTTCGGGGTTGGTGTCGTCAAAGCGCAAGTGGCAGACGCCGTCGTAGTCCTGGGCGAGCCCGAAATTGAGGCAGATGCTCTTGGCATGGCCAATGTGGAGATAGCCGTTGGGCTCGGGCGGAAACCGGGTGCGTATGCGCGCTTTGTCGGGCACGCCGAGTTGCTGGACGGACGCGGGGCCCGGACGACCCGCCCACAGTTTGTCGGTATGCCGGCCAGCGGCCAGATCCTTGTCAATGATGGTACGGATGAAGTTCGAGGAAGCGGCAGACTGGGATTCAGATGTCATGATCGAGTTGGAAGAGACCGGCCAAGTGCGTTATTTTGCCATGATTGGGACAAAATGCGCGCCATGGCGCACATGATTGTCGAACTCGCTCTACACTATGACACATTATGACGCAATTGACACTATGGCTGGGACAGTGGCAGTTTTTTGGGGGCTTGGGCTTTGTGCTGGTGTGCCTGGCGCTTGAGCTTGGCCTGGCCTGGGTGTTGCTGTGGTTTCGGCTTCGCACAGGCAATAGTGTACACACTGGCTGGTTGGAGGCCTACCGTTTCTGGGCACGGGTGTTTACGCTGACACAAGCGCTGGGCTTTGGCGCTGGTCTGCTGGTGGTGCTGCAGTTTGCCGCCCTGTGGTCGGGATTGGCAGAACGGGCTGGCGATGTCCTGGGGCCGCTTGTGGTCTGGGTGGTCGCCGGCTTCTTCATCACCCGCACGGTGGCGCTGGGCTTCATGCTGTTTGGCCACCGGCGCTTGTCGACAATGCTTCATACCCTTGCGGTGGGCGCCGTGGCGCTGGGATCAACCTTCACATTGTTCCTCATGCTGGCATTGCTGGCCTGGCTGCAAACGCCATCAGGGATTCACCTGTTCAATGCCGAGTTCGTGGTCGTGGATCCCTGGAAAGTGGTGTTCAACCCTTTTCTCTTTCCGTTGCTGGCGCTCTTTCTGGCGATATCCCTGTCATTGTGTGCATGGTTGATGCTGGCCGTTGTGGCCATGAAGTCAGTCAGCAAACCCAGGACGGCCGCCAGCCGGGTCACTTGTCGTACCGCCCTGTTCATGGCTGTGGCGGGCCTGCTGTTGCATGGGGCCGCCACGGTCGCCGTGGTGGCTCACGACAAGAATCACCTGCCTGCCCGGGCAGCCGCCACGGCGGGGTACTGGAACAGTGCCGGGCCACCCGATCTTGACGTGGTGGCATGGCCCTCGGCCAGCCGGCAGGCTAACCGCACGCTATGGCGCTGGCGCGATGGCGCACGATTTTTCCTTGGTCAGGATGAACAGGGGAACTGGATGGGTCTGGACCAGTATTCCGGCATGACGCCGCCGGTGGCGGCCACGTTCTGGTCATTTCGTGTCATGCTCATCAGCAGTGCATTGCTGATGCTGATCGCCCTGTGGCTGGTTAGCACGGGGCGCCGTCACAGTTTTGACCTGACACCGTTGTCCGGATACGGCCTGCGCGTGCTGGGGGGTGTTTCTTCGTTGTCGTTGCTACTGTCGGTGGCGAGTCTGGCCTGGATATTTCTGGGTACGCTTCCCTATGCCATTGGGGGCACCGTTACCTACAGCGAGGTCTTGTCCGATATCAGCCTGACCGAGGTGGCGATCGGTCTGCTCCTGCATGCCGCCTGCCTGGCCACGCTGACAGCCGGCTTTGTGCTGCTGGTGCGTCATGCCATCAGGCATGGCGTCATCCCCGTGAAACGGAATCGGAGGCTGGCTTGATCACGACCCTGTCCAATGCGCTGGGGCTTGCACCCGGAGAGGCCTTTTTCTGGTTGCCCATGCTGTTCATGGGGCTGCTGTTTCTGATTGCCGTGGCCAATGTGGTGTTCGATGGCTTTGACATCGGCGTGGGCTGCCTGCTTCCGTTTGCAACGGCCCGGCAGCGCACCGAAATGATGCAGCGAATCCGTCCATGGCGCGATGCCAACGAGCTCTGGCTGCTGCTGGGCCTGGCGCTGTTTCTGGGCGCCTTCCCCAAGGCGTGGTCGGCAGTCATGCGCAGTCTCTATCTGCCCCTGACGCTGTTGGGGGCAGGTGTCATCCTGCGCAGCGTGGCCTTTGAATTCAGCCAGCGCTCCCCGCTGGACTGGCGTCCAGGGTGGCAGCACGCCGTCGCTGCGGGCTCATGGATGACCGCGCTGTCCCATGGGCTTATCCTGGCCAAGTTGTCGTCTGCCTATTTGTCAGGCGTGTCCTATGTCGGACTGGGCGTCTTTTTTGCACTTTGCGCGGTTGCCATGTATGCCTTGCTGGGGGCGACATGGCTGCTGAGTCATCGCGATGATCTCCTGCGTGTGTCGGCAGGAGGCTGGGCACGGTTCTGCGTGCGCTGGGTGGCGGCGGGTGTCATCGGGCTGTCCGTGGTGCTGGCCCTTTCCAATCCGGGTGTGTTCATCAAGTGGGGGAATGAACCCCACTGGTCGGCGCTTGCGGGTATCTGGGGAGGCCTGCTCGCGGCCTTCATGCTGCTGGAGTTTCTGGTCAGCAAAAAAGCCATGCAACACGCGGCCATTGCGGTATTGCCCTTTTTCCTGACGCTGTCCGTGGTACTGGTTGTGATGGCGGGGGTAGGGTACAGCTTTTTCCCCTTTCTCATCCTTGACGACATGACCGTGTGGGACGCAGCGGCCTCCCTGCCGGCGCTGCGTCTGGTGCTGGCTGCGTCGGTGATCGTTCTGCCCCTGGCGCTGGGATTCAGCCTGCGGGTGTATTGGGGCCTGCTGTCCCGGCCAGGGGGAAGGTGATCCGCACACACAAGCCATGGGTCGCGTCCGGATCCAGCCTCAGGGAACCGCCATGCCCCCGTGCGATGGCGTCGGCCAGTGCCAGGCCCAGTCCGACCGAGCCCGTCCGGGTCCGGGCGTCGTCCAGCCTTGAAAATGGTCGCAGCGCCTCTGCCTGCCGGTCGGCCTGTATGCCGGGCCCGTGGTCAGCGACCGTGAGGCAGGCCGTCTGGCCCGCCACCGCCAGTGAAATTTCTACCGGTTCCTTGCCGTGGGTCAGGGCATTGGTGATCAGGTTGTCGACCAGCCGGTCAAGCGCCAGGACGTCGGCTCGTATCGTGACTGGACCGCTGCTGCCATCCTGGAAGCGGACATCCTTGCCCGCGCTTTGCCAACTGGCTGTCTTTTCATCCAGCCAGGCATGGATGTCCATGGGCTCAAGCTGATAGGAAGCGGGATCCGCACCACGCGCAAAACCAATAAACTGATCCAGCATCTGCTGCATGTCCTGGATGTCCTTGCGCATGCCGTCCTGCAAGGCGGCGTCCTCGAGCATTTCTGCCCTGAGCCACATGCGTGACAACGGCCCTTTCAGGTCGTGGGGCAGGCCGGCCAGCAAGGTGCGTTGCACGGCATCGGATTCGGCCAGCGTATCCAGCATGAGGTTGAACCGCTCTCCCAGTACGCGGGTTTCGCGGGGGCCCGTGGGCGTGACCCGTTGCGGCTGCCCGGCAGCCAGTTGATCGGCCGCTTCGGCCAGTTGCGTCAGCGGGCGGGTAATATGCCACGAGAATCCCGCAGCCAGCAGCAGGAACAGCCCCATCCCGCCCAGCCAGAATGCAATGATGGGCGTGCTGAGGGGGGGAGCGACGCGATCCAGCGGGATGACCAGCCAGTCACGGTTGTGGGGCAGGGCCTCGGGCTCGCCCGTCAGCGAGATATACAGCCGCGGATCTTTCCCGTGGGACAGCGCCACCCGGGTGTCGTCGTCCAGCTCATCATTGAGGGTATCGACAAACGAGCGCAGCACACGGCGAACATCATTGCGGGGAGGGCGGTGCGGCGTGCGGTCAAGCTGCCGGTGTCGTGCCTTGCGCGAGTGCTCCAGACGGGTGTGCGAGGGCAGGCTGCGCGACCACAGGCGCCAGCGCCCGCCGGACGACTCGTTGACGAAATCGGCACGCCGGCCTTCGGGGACGGCGACCAGGGCACTGCGCAGGGTGCGTATGGTTGTGGCGGTCAGGTCCACGGCCACTTCGCGGCTGAAGCTCTGCCAGGACAGTGAAAGGGTGGCGAAGGTGGCGGCTTGCACCAGCAGCACCGTGCCAAGAATGAGCAGCATCATCTGCACCCGCAATGAGCGGGGGACGAGGCGGGAGAGCCGTAGGGTCATGGAGGGAACGGGTCAGGGAGAAAATCGATAGCCCACACCCCAAACCGTTTGTATCCAGCGGGGTTGACGCGGATCTTCCTCAATGGCGCGTCGCAGGCGGAGGATGGCAATGTCAATGGCGCGATCATTGCGCTCGCCTTCGTCGTCATCGCGGGCAAGGGCCAGCAGCCGTTCGCGTGACAGCGGTTTGCCCGGGTTTCTGACCAGCGCTTCCAGCAAGTTGGTTTCGCCTCCGGTCAGGCGGATAGGCTCGTCGTTGCGTGACAACATGCGCGTGACCGGATCATAGATAAACGGGCCGAAGGTGACGGGCTCGTTGCGGGTCAGGGCGGAGGCCCCCTTCTTGCGGCGCAGAACTGCCTCGATGCGAGCCAGGAGCTCGCGGGGATCAAACGGTTTGCCAAGATAGTCGTCGGCACCGGCTTCCAGGCCGATGACGCGGTCCACCGTTTCGTCTCGTGCGGTGAGTAAAATGACGGGAATGTCTTCACCTTGCTGACGCAATTGGCGGCAGGCATCGGCGCCATCGCCATCGGGCATCATGCGGTCGAGTACGATGAGATCTGGCGAGTAACGCACGATCCGTTCCGTCAGATCGCTGGCGTCAGGTGCCAGCAGGGTGTCGTAATCGTGGCGATTGAGGTAGTCGGCAAGCAGCTGGCGCAGTGCCGGATCGTCGTCGACAACCAGGATTTTTGTGAGCACAGTAGTCATGGATGACAAGTTTGCCCCCGGCAGGCGGACAGGACAAGTGCCTCGTAATACTTTGAAATAGGTGGATAGTGAAAGCACGCTGGCCATGGCTGACCCGACTGCTGCGCATTCTGCGTTTGCGCGTGCAGTCGTTGCGCCGGCGTCTGGCCGGCTATCTGTGGCTGTCCGATCTGCCGGCCATGCTGCTGTGGGCCGCCCTGGCAGGCCTGGTTGCGGCCTTTACCACCATTGGTTTCCACGAGGGCATGGCGCTGGTGCAGCATCTGGCTACCGGCAGCAGCGGGTCCATCGTGGCCGTCATGTCCGGCCTGCCCTGGTATGGTCGCATCCTGTTTCCGGCGCTGGGCGGGCTGGTGGCCGGTTCCTTGCTGTGGCTGGCCAGCCGCCTCAAGGCCGGGCGGCACTCTGACTACATGGAGGCCGTGGCCATTGGTGATGGCCGCCTGTTCATCCGCCATGGCCTGCTGCGCTCCCTGTCATCACTGATTACCGTTTCGTCCGGCGGTTCCATCGGTCGAGAGGGGGCCATGGTGCATCTGGGATCCATGGCCGCTTCGGCCATCGGACAGTTTGGCCGGTTCACCACGCCCCGGCGGCGCTTGCTGGTTGCCTGTGGTGCGGCGGCGGGTGTGGCAGCTGCCTATGGCGCTCCCATTGCCGGCGCCCTGTTTGTTGCAGAAATTGTCCTGGGCACCATGAGCATGCAAAGCTTCGGGCCATTGCTGGTGGCTGCGGCCAGCGCCAATATCGTCATGCGGCTGACGGGCCATTACACCACCACCTACGCGGTGTATGGCATGTCGCAAATCGAAGGCGTGGCCATTTTGCCGTTTCTGCTGCTGGGCGTGCTCTCCGGCCTGGGCGCACCGGCATTTCTGAAGATTCTGGCCTGGTCACGTGTGCAGTTCCGCCGCACGGGCCTGGCGCTGCCGGGCCGGCTGGCCTTGGGTGGCCTCTTGCTTGGCCTGCTGCTTCTGGTTCGGCCTGATGTCGCCGGAAACGGTTATAGCGTGGTGCATTCCCTGCTTTATTCCGACTGGGCCTGGCAGGCCGTGGTCATGGTACTGGGATTCAAGGTGCTGGCCACGGCCCTGACCGTCGGTTCCGGGGCCGTGGGGGGCGTGTTTACGCCAGCCTTGTTTGTCGGTGCTGCTTTTGGTACCTTGGTCGGGCAATTCATGCTGTGGCTGCTGCCCGATATCAGCGCCAGCGCCTACCTGTATGCACTGGTGGGCATGGGAAGCTTTCTGGGTGCAGCCACCAGCGCACCCCTGATGGCCATCCTCATGATTTTTGAAATGACCCTCAGCTATCAGATTGTTCTTCCGCTCATCCTGTCTTGTGTCGTTGCCTACTTTGTGTCCCGCGCGGTGGCTGAAATCGCCATGTACGACGTCACGGTGGCCCGTGAGCGTGACGAACGCCTGCGATACGAGCTGCGTCATGTCACCCTCAGCCAGCTTGTCAGGCCGGCTGATACGGTCGTCACCACCGACACGCCGGTTTCCGAAGCCTTGCAGATGTTCATGGATTATCCCGTTCGTTATCTTTATGTGGTGGACGAGCACAATATCTACCAGGGCGTCATTGCCCAGCACGATCTCACCAGCCTGATGCTCAATCACGGCGACGCCACCGAGACACTGGCAGGCGATGTCCTGCGCATGGATTATGTTCGTACCTTGCAGCCCGGCATGACCCTGGATCAGGCGCAGGATCATTTCATTCATTTTGCAGGAGAAAGGCTGCCTGTTGTCAGCAGGGACGAACAGCCACGGTTGCTGGGCGTGGTATACAAATCGTCCGTACTCGAGAAATACAGTGCATTGAAGCGTTCCCTGGATGTATCCGGGCATGGGCTGATGATCTACGGGCGTCATCGCCGGCATGCTTCCCGCCCCAAACCCGCCGCCCGCAACCGGAATGTCACCCCATGATGCGCCACTGCCTGTTGACCGGCCTGTTATGTATCGGATGCGCGGCGGTGCGCGCCCAGGGGCTGGGGCTGGACCACTGGGAAAAAGGTCGCCACGACTGGCGCTACCGGGGAGACCAGTTCGGGGTTGCACTGGGCCGCTCGCCAATCAGAGGTGGGTTGGCCGATACTCAGGTGGCCCTGGGCGGGATCAGGCTGGACAGCCGCCTGGGCGGCCCCAGGCCCACGGGTCCCTCGTGGGACCTGAGCCTGGCGGCGGGTGCCATTGACCGCAACCCGGAGGGCACCACGGGTGACTTGTCTTACGGTGCCCTGGCCAGTCAGGGCGAGTTCTCTGTGCGTCCCTCCCAAAAATGGTTGCTCCATTCTGACGTGCAGTCCGCGCCGGGTCTGCTGGCCTCGACCGTTGGCACCCAAGTCGATTCCGGTGACTTCGGCACGCTGGGGCTGGGTGTCGGGCATGGTCGCCAGGGCGCCATGAGCGGCTGGGCCTATCAGACCCGCTACAGTGTCCGGATCTGGAAGGGAGTGGATGTGTCCTGGCAGTCTGATCGCCAGCTGGCCGGCTATTCGGATCTGGCCAGCTATCAGCGGGGTGGCGGCCAGCAGGACATGACGCGTCGACAGGTCACGGCCGGCTTGACCCTGTCGGATCGCAGCAGTGTATCGGGCAGCTACGAAACGGTTCGCCAGGCTGGCGGGGGCATCCACCGCCGATTCGGCATTACCCGGCAGGTCTGGTACAGCCCCAATGTGAAGCTGGGGTTCAAGGCCGAGCGTGAAATCCGCAGCGGCGACTATGATGTCGGTCTTTCACTGTCTATCCCCATCAAATAGCATGACCTCGACCGCATCGGATGTCTTGCGGAACATCTTCGGATTTGAAGGGTTCCGGGATCAGCAGGAAGCCATCATCGAGTGTCTGCTCGATGGTGGAGATGCGCTGGTCCTGATGCCAACGGGTGGCGGCAAGTCATTGTGCTACCAGATACCGGCACTCATACGCTCCGGGACAGCCATCGTGGTGTCGCCCCTGATTGCCCTCATGCAGGATCAGGTCAGCCAGTTGAAGGCCCTGGGTGTACGCGCCGCCTGCCTGAATTCTGCCCAGGATGCCCAAACCGCCCGGGAGCTGGAGCAACAGTTGTTGTCGCAGCAGCTGGACTTGTTGTATGTGGCGCCCGAACGCTTGCTGACAGACCGTTTCCTTTCCCTGATGGCACGGTGCAAGCTGGCGCTGTTTGCCATTGATGAAGCCCACTGCGTTGCCCAATGGGGGCACGACTTTCGACCGGAATATCTTGGCCTGTCCATCTTGCATCAGCGCTGGCCGGATGTGCCGCGCATTGCCCTGACGGCCACGGCCACCATGGCCACCCGGGAAGAAATAGTCCAGCGCCTGGAGTTGACTGAAGCAAAACAGTTTGTCGCCAGTTTTGACCGGCCCAACATTGTCTATCGCATGGTCGAAAAAAACAGGGTGCGACAGCAACTGTTGCAGTTCATCAACCGGGAACACCGGGGAGACAGCGGCATTGTCTATGCCATGTCGCGGCGTCGCGTTGAAGAAACGGCGGCCCACCTGTGCAGTCATGGCATTCGTGCCCTTCCGTATCATGCCGGCCTGTCGGCCATGGAGCGAGCCCGAAACCAGGCAGCCTTCCTCGCTGATCAGGGGGTGGTCATGGTGGCAACCATTGCTTTCGGCATGGGTATAGACAAGCCGGATGTCCGCTTTGTTGCGCACATTGACCTGCCCAAATCCATAGAAGGCTATTACCAGGAGACCGGTCGGGCCGGACGGGACGGCAAACCTGCCACCGCCTGGCTGGCCTATGGCCTGAATGATGTCAT